>CALDEW010000202.1 GCA_937942355.1 uncultured Pirellulaceae bacterium
CTTCGATGGATCTCGCCTTGTGATCGTTCCGTCGCCACCGTGATAGTCGAATCCTTTCAGCTTGGTGTACTTGAACTGCGTGTACAGTTCGTTCTGTTCGGGCCGAATCGCTTCGTAGGCATCGTAGTTTCGTTCCACGGCAGAACTTAAGGGGCGATCCGGTTTTTCACTGGGGATCAAGAACGGAAATGCCTTCGTGGGTGGTTTCTCTTGAGCTGTTCCGATCGACGTTAGTACGCTCAGTAGTATGCACAAGGCGAAAGCAGTGAGAGTGTTTTTCATGAGAACTTCTTCAATATCAAATTGTGTTTGCAATTTTTTATACCGGCATCCTGTCACGGTCCAATAGAACCCTAAAGCAATTTGTGGGCTGTCGCAGCGAAGGATTCCGTTTTGGATTGGCTTTTGTGACGCGGGTCTGTTTCGACGCCGCTGGCAACATCGACCGCAGCGGGCTGAGCGGTCCTGATCGCGGAGCCCAAGTTGTCAGGGGTTAGGCCGCCGGCCAATATTTTGGGTACGGGTGAACTTAATTTTGAGAATCCGTCCCAGTCAACTTGTTTGCCGGTTCCGCCAAAATCTCCTGCAACTGCGGCGTCGATCAAGATGGCGTCAACGCCGGCATCGGTCCAGCGGTTGATTTCGGTTTCTATCTCTTTCAAGTCCATCGCCGCCTGATCGTTGCTGGGAAGCGTGCGGATGGCGCGAATGAAATCCAGCTTCAACCCGCGATCCTCCGCACCACGGATCAGCCGTCGCAGAAAATCCGGTGACTCATCACCATGCAGTTGAACCGAGTGCAATCCTAAGGTTGCGCTGATGTTGAGAATGTTTTCAACTTCGTCGTTTACAAACACCCCGACGGTGACCAGTGCGGATTGGGACTCCGACAGGACCGCGACGATGGATTCCGCGGTTGCAACGTCCACAAAACGTTTCCCCGGTGCGTAAAAGTTCAACCCGATCGCATCGGCCCGAGAAGCAGCCACCATCTGCGCATCTTTTGATGTCGTGACGCCGCAGATTTTGATCTTGAAAGGATGATTCATGCAGGTCACGATAATCGGTGCCCGGGTACGCGACAAGCCGCCGCAATGGCGCTTACTTTCGACGAAACTGGACACCCGTTTAACGACCAGCCGGAAGGCGACCGTGTTTGGCGGCACAAAACGCGTGCGCCTGCCGGCTGGTCGTTAAACAGAAACGCGTTCGCCTACCGGCTTGTCGTTAAACAGAAACACGGTCGCCTGCCGGCTTGTCGTTAAACAGATGATGGATCATGCTTTCAAAAATCAGCCGCCGCCAAACCGAAACTGACAACACTCAACGACCACCAATTTTAAAAGCCACGCCATCAACACTATTGAACAAGTCTGGGAACGCACTTTACTATCGGACCATGACCGGTTGCCGCTGCTGGTTTGCGGGGTCGCGGGCGTTTCGGGCTATAACGCGTTTCAACAATTTCGCGCCAAGTACGGTGATCAAGTTTTCGGGCAACGGCCGACACGGAACTGGCGGCTCGCGGGCGAAGGCATCATTGGGTGTGACCTCGAAGACACCGATGCGTTTCGCCAACTGCTGATTGACCATAAAATTAAAACGGTGCTCAACTGCGGCGGCAGCTGCGCTCTCAAAGCGTGCCAGCTCGACCCCGACATGGCCAACCGCGTCAACGTCTTCTGTGTGCAGCAGTTGTTGAATGTCCTTGACGGTACCGACATCCGCTTCGTTCACCTTTCGATTGATCTGGTTTACTCTGGCACAGGCGATGGGGGCCACGTCGAAACCGACGCGCCTGATCCGGTGACGGTTTACGGCGAAACGATGGTGGCCGCGGAGCAACTGGTTCTTGACCAACGTCCCGACGCCGCGATTTTGAGGATCTCGTTGCCGATGGGGATCAGCTTCAACGGGCATGCTGGCGCAATCGACTGGATCGAGTCACGTTTTCGCGCCGACAAACCAGCAACGCTGTACTTCGACGAAATCCGCACACCGACCTATTGCCAGTGCCTCAACGAGACGATCGAGGACGTGTTGGTCAGCTCTCTTTCGGGCATCTATCATTGCGGCGGTCCAAGACGATTGTCGTTGTACGAAATTGCTCAGATCGTCAATCGCGTCGGGGGCTACGATCCGGATTTGCTGATCGGATGCCCTCGGATCGAAGCAGGCCCCATTCCCCCCAGAGCCGGCAACGTAACGATGAACTCAAGCCGTCTTGCTCAGGCGATTGGGCGTACGCCATTTCTGCCATGGCCGCTCAACGAATCCCAAGTGCCCACTTCGGTCGATTGGCACTACGACCGCAGCAGTGACCAAATTGGCTCTCATCAAAAAATCATTGATGAACTCTACCATCGGCCCTAGCAAAGCAGCGAAAAAGCGATGCGGAATCGGCAGTAAAGCTGTTCTGATTGGGTAACTTTTACGGTCTTGAAGCCGTTTGGTGCCTTTCCTTTGGGACAATAGACGGGATAATAGTGCCCCCCCCAAAGTTTGACGGCCAAACGGTCCGATGACACATCTCTAAACGGCGACCGAATTGCGTCACTGCTCCATTGAAGAAGGTAAACATTTATGTGTGGAATTGTAGGATACGTTGGCCCTCGAGTCGCTCAAGATTTTTTAGTGGAAGGTTTGCGGAGATTGGAATACCGGGGCTACGACAGCGCCGGTACTGCTACGCTCAATGGCAACAACGAACTTAACATCACCAAATCGGTCGGTCGTATCGCGACCTTGGCTCAAGAGATCGCCGCCGACCCCTGCGAATCGGGCATCGGCATCGGGCACACGCGCTGGGCCACCCATGGTGCTGCCACACAGAGTAACGCTCATCCGCACATCGGCGGCGAAAACATTTTGGCGATGGCTCACAACGGCGTCATCGAAAACTTCGCCGAACTGCGATCGCAATTAAAGCAAAAGGGCTATCAGTTTCAATCCGAAACCGACACCGAAGTCGTGGCTCACCTGATCGCGTCTTACATCGAACCGAAATTGAAGGAAGCAGGCGATGGTGAAGTGAGCCCCAAGGTCGCCGTGGTTGCGATCAAAGAGGCGATTTCCCAGCTGCGAGGTACCTTTGGGCTGGCGATCATTTTCGAAAAATGGCCCGATTCAATCTTTGCTGCACGTTTGGGAAGCCCACTGGTAATCGGCGTCGGCGACGGCGAACATTTCCTTGCCAGTGACGCGCAGCCGTTGGTCGGGTTCACAGATCGTATCGTCTATTTGGCCGATAACCAAGTCGCGATCCTCAAAGCGGATTCCCTAGAAGTGTCTCATCGTGACTCAGGCGTTGTGGCTCACGACGTGATGCAATTAGACGTCGAATCCAACCAAGTCGACCTTGGGGAATACGATCACTACATGCTCAAGGAGATCTTTGAGCAACCTGAAGCACTGCGTAACACGATGCGTGGCCGTCTGAACGAGGATAACGCGACGGCCGTATTTGGTGGTTTGAATCTTTCTTCGCAGGATCTGCTGAAGGTCAAACGGATCGTCTTCACCGCCTGCGGAACCAGCTGGCATTCCTCGCTCTTTGGCGAGTACTTGATGGAGGAGATTGCTCAGATCCCGGTCGAGGTCGAGTACGCCAGCGAACTGCGATATCGTAATCCGCCAATGGACGAATCGACGCTGCTGTTTGCTATCACGCAAAGCGGCGAAACGGCAGATACGCTCGGTGCTCTCCGCGAGATGAAGCGGAAGGGACATCAAACGCTTGCGATTTGTAATGTCGTAGGCAGCTCCATCGCTCAAGAGGCCGATGGCGGTATCTATTTGCACGCGGGCCCTGAGATCGGCGTCGCCTCAACGAAGGCGTATTCTTCGCAGTGCCTCGCATTGGTGCTGTTGGCGTTGTACTTCGGTCGGTTGCGGCATTTGAGCTACGGCAAGGGCCGCGAAATGATTGAGAATATTAAGGGGTTGCCGACGTTGGTTGAACAGGCCCTCAAAACCAACGACGAAGTCAAACGGATTGCCAAAAAGTACGTTGATTGCAACAACTTTTTATACCTTGGTCGCCACTACAACTTCCCGACGGCGCTCGAGGGTGCGTTGAAGCTGAAAGAGATCAGTTACATCCACGCCGAAGGTTACCCCGCAGCGGAGATGAAGCACGGTCCAATCGCGCTGGTCGACGAAAAGACGCCATCCGTTTTCGTGATGCCTCACGGTTTCATCTACGAAAAAGTCATGTCAAACCTGGAAGAGATCAAGGCGCGCGGCGGTCCCGTGATTGCGATCGCTGCCGAAGGCGATAAGCGCATTGCTGAAGTCGCTGACGATGTGATTTACATCCCACCAACGGCTTCGTACCTTCAACCGATCGTTTCGGGCATTCCGCTGCAGCTGCTGTCTTATCACATTGCGGTGTTACGCGGATGTGATGTCGACAAGCCACGTAACTTGGCCAAAAGCGTGACCGTGGAATAGATCAGTTGGGAAATGGTTTAACGCCTGCCGTCTAATCGTTAAACGAGCTGAGCTTGTTAGCGGCAGGGCACTAGCCGCTGGTTCGTTGAATCGCGTTTCCCCGTTGCTTCTTCCACTTTCTGAACGAGACGGAAAAAAATTGGCTTCGCCAATTTTTACGTGGCGTACGCTTCAAGCTCGCGCGAGCATCCAAGACGCGCAATTCGAACGTAAGAACACTCGATAGCCAGCTTCTAACGATACCTTTGTGTCAGTTCCAACTGCTGAAACAGGCGGTGGTGGATAGCGCAAGCTGGAAGCATACGCCACTTATGTTTCGACGATATCGAGTGTTTACGAAATTCCGAACGAACGAAGATTACTCAGCGCTTGCTTCTTCGACATCTGGCGTGACGACTCGGCCCATGTAGAAACCGCACGTCGGGCAAACAACATGCGTTGGGATCGTCGTGCTGCACTTCGAGCACACCGTCAGCGGACGAGGCTTAATGTTGTGGTGAGAGCGCCGGCTGCCGGTGCGAGCGTTGGAATGTTTACGTTTTGGAACAGCCATCGAATTACCTGTATCTTCTAATCTCGTTCAAATTTGAGTTCGGGATTCTATCGACAAACAGGCCCTCACTCAATGCCCAGATTCTCGATTATGCCACAAAAAGACTGGTTTTCGGCATTTTGTTGGTGTTCTTAGCCATGCCAGCGGTCCATAGTACCGTCAGATGGCCTCCGAAATGGTGATTTCTTCCAAGAATCAACCGTAGTGGGCGAGGCCACGAGTCCAGCGGCGGCAATGGATGCCGCAGGATCATTGGCGACTTTTAATCCAGATGCCGGATTCGTAGCCTCATCCACTACCTAAAACCCAATCCGGAGCGTCACTGGTTCCTTTTGCTCACGACTCGGAGAGTCGAGCTACGTAACGCGACTCTCCGAGTCGCGAACCCTACCACCTGCCACGGTTGGGTCTAAAGATGCCAGATGCCGCTTGATTTGGCGACCTTTTCAATGCAGATGCCGGCTCGTTGCCTCATCCACTACCTGCTAGCAGCTCGTTGAGAAAGTTTAACGATTAGCAAAAGTTTGCCGGCTGGAGGGCCGATAAGAATTTTGTCGACCGTTCCACCGTTGTGGTAACACGTAGTTGCGGAACGTTTGATGAAGAACCGGGGGGTTCGATGGCAAACCGATTGATTGCCGGACGACAACGTGGCTGCTGGAAACAGCAGCCACGATGCCGTTTTTCAAAAACATCTGGATATGGATCTCCGATGAAACGTAACCCCTACAAATTGATCGCCGCTTTATCATTTACGATGTCCTTATTGGCTACCGGTTGCATGCCGACCAAGCCAATTTATCTGAATGATACCGGCAATTTGAATCACTTCGTCGATCAAGCGACATCGATTGAATATCCCGACCTCGAAACACGGACGTTGGACGAAGTCGAGCAATCGCTCGCTCCCATCACCGTCAAAGATCCGGATTTTCAAACGTATCGCGATTTAACGCTGGAAGAAGCCGTTGGATACGCATTGCAAAACGGCAAAGTTTTCCGAGGCTACGGCACGCCCAGTCTTCAAGGCACACGCGTCTCGCCCGGCGTCGACAATTTGGTCAACGGCATCGCCGCCGCGGGAACCATTTACGATGTCGCAATCCGTGAATCGGAACCAGGCTTTATCGGCACACCGGGACAGATCGCCAACCCCGGAAGCGTCACCACCAACACCGCGCTTGACGGTAACCAAGGCGTTGAAGCGGCTCTGGCGGATTTTGATGCTCAGTTCACCAGTACACTTTCTTGGTTGAATTCGGATGAGCCTCGTAACACCACTTCCATCAACCCGAACACTCCTTTGGTCTTCCAACAAGACCAAGTCCAGTGGAATACTGAAATCGCGAAAAAGAGTGCCAACGGAACTCAGTTGTTCTTCCGCAACATTAGCACTTACACCGATAACTCGAATCCTCTTGCTTCGGATATCCCCGCAGGCTTTCAAGTTTTGGACAGCGTTTACCGCACGTCATTCGAAGCAGAAGTTCGCCAGCCACTACTGCGAGGCCGTGGTGCATTCATTAACCGGATGCCGATCGTTATCTCACGCATCAGCACCGACCAACAAATCGCCAACTTAGAGGCTCAGCTGCAAAACTACGTCACCAACGTGGAAGTTCGCTACTGGGACCTCTACTGTGCCTATCGCAACCTGGACGCCGCTAAAACGGGCCGCAACGCTGCGATCGAAACCTGGCGTATTGTAAAAGATCAATTCGACGAAGGATCTGAAGTCAACATCCAACAGGTCGCTCAGGCGGCCGAGCAGTATCACTTCTTTGATGCTCAGGTCATCGACGCGTATAACAACGTGCTCAACGCTGAAGGTGCAATGCGGTTTCTGTTGGGATGGTCTTCGACCGACGGGCAGATGCTTCGTCCGATCGACGAACCTGTGATGGCTCCATTGGAATTCGAATGGTGCAACACGCTTTGCGAAGCACTCACCTACCGTCCGGAACTGCGACAAGAACGTTGGGAGATCAAAAAACGCGAACTTGCGTTGGCCTATTCCAAAAACAGTCTGCTGCCTGAACTGAACCTGTCGGGAACCTACCGCTGGATCGGAAATGGCGACGTGTTCGGCGACGTGGGAAGCTCACCTTCGTTCCCTAACGTGGGCAGTGGAGCTCTGAACAATCTTTACGACGGCAACTTTCAAGAGTTTGGCGTCAACGCAGAATTCAGAATGCCCGTCGGATTCCGCCGGGAATTGGCAAACGTACGAAACGCTCAGTTGAAACTGGCCCGCGAAATCGCACGCCTGGAAGATGCGGAGCTCGAAGTCAGCAAAGAACTCTCCGAAGCCTTCCGGGCCCTGCAAGCGAACCAAGCCATCATGCAGTCTTCTTTCAATCGCTGGAAGGAAACGCGCATCGAACGCGACCACTTCGAGGAACTTGAAATCGAAGGCGTCGAAACGCTCGACGTCGCCTTGGACGCTCAACGACGCCAGTCACAAGCCGAAATTGCGTTCTATACCGCGGTCTGCGAATACAACAAAGTCATCGCGCTGATTCACCGCCGCAAAGGCACGACGCTGCCCCACGCAGGCATCCACTTCACCGAAGGTGCTTGGGCCGGCAAGGCTTACGACGACGCTCACGAAAACGCTCGTCGACGCAGTGCTGCCAAACCTTTGGATTATGGCTGGAGTCGCCCCAACGTGATCAGTCGAGGTGCAGATTTACCAACCAATCAGAACTCAGGTAACCTTTCCGCCGGAGACGAATCGGCTTTGGGGACGCCTCAAACAGGTGCCTACGAAACCCAATATGCTGAACCGACCTACGAAGGTCAGATCATTGAGGAACAGGTCATCCAAGGGGAGTACTACGACGGCGGATCCCAAAGAGTTCCTGCTGAGTCCTACGATGATTCCTACACAGCGCCCCAAGAAGTCATCGAATCTCCGATGTTGCAAGGAACACCTGCACCTGCCGTAATGCCCTACAGCGGATCGCAGACACGTAATGCTCCAACGCGGACGCAACCAAGGCAGCGCCAAAGGCCCGTCCGCCAAGTTTCCTACGACCAACCGATCGCTTCGTCGGCAGTGGTTTTGAAAGCTTCGACTGAAAAACGTAGCTCGCAGACAAAGGCAGCTAAGGCAACCAGGGCAGCTAAGGCAAAACGCTCACACCAACAACGCAATGCCTCTAGCCGTTCGGTCGCCAAAATCACTCGACCACAACGAGACAATAATGCTCAACCCATCAAACGACTGCAGGCAACAACGACACCTTTGCGATCAAATTCATCTCAAGTAAGAACCGTGTCTGCTGAGCTACCTGTGAGGCGATCCGGCGATGTCAATAACGACGTCAACTGGAGACGCATGGGCTTTGAAAGCCAACCGCTTCGTTCTTCAGGCGGTACGACAAGGGCAACCATCAAGCGTTAGTGAAAGCTCCGTTTTGAAACTCGGGTTTACTATCGGTCCACTCCGCTGCCACCAATTACATCATTCATTTTTAAGCACCGCGCAAGATCGCATACGCGAGGATACTATGCAACGCTTTTCCGCCATACTAATTTTAACACTTTCGTTGATCGCGACGGTTGGTTGCAGCATGTGCTGTGGTCCCGACGATTTCAACTACCCGACTTACGGCGGGATTCATCAACGGGCAGATCCGGCGCGGGGTCGCGTAGGATCAGTGTTTTCGGATCCTTACGCAAGCGTTTCGGGTTTATCAGCCGACTCCAATCTTGAACCCTATCCTGAACCACGCACCAACAGCGGTTCAGGGGCCTTCGATAGCGACGACGAAGACCTCGAACGAGAGGATGAGGATCTGGACGACGATCTGGAGAATTTGGACAGCGAAGCTGATAAGGATGACTTCGAAAGAGGAGATGATCTGGAATCAATTGATCCTCTTGATGAAGACCCCCAACCCGAACTCGACGGAGCAGACGAAGAAACAACGACGACCGCCAGACGAAGGTGGCGAAGGCGTCGATAACCGTGAAGGCGATTGGATTTGCCTGAAGCAACGAAACGCGGGCCTACGGTCCACATTTCATTCGCAGGGCAAGCTCGTAGTATCGTTTTTCAACGGTTCTACGAGCTTTTTTCAATCGATTCTTTTTTTGTACATACGGCATTTATCAGCGGCATGGGATTTTAACCACTGAGGGCACAGAGAACACTGAGTTTCGACGGTCAGTGTCTCTGTGCACTCATTTTGCTCTTTGCTTTTATCTTCTTTCGGGCCGGCTGCGCTTATCCGTTTCTCTGTGGGGATTTCCTTAAGAATCAATTGTTTTGAGTAATCGAAGCGCAGGATTCGTTGCCTCGTCCACTACTGAGCCCGCTATCGAAGTCGCCGTCGTTAAACTCGACGCTTCTTTTCTATTTTATTGAATCGTTCGGGTCTGTGGTTCTGACCCGATAAAAGTGGTATTTCTTTTCGTATCGCCCGAATTGAACAATTCAATCCTGTGTTTTGTTCCGATAAACCAATCGTGTCTCTCAGCCGGAATCGGTTGTGGGTTAACGTATCGAAATTTAAAGCCCGCAGTCTGCCGTTTTGTTCGCCAAACGCAAACGGGTACCGGCAGACCGTTATCGCAATCGGAGTTTTTGTTATGTCTCAATCAATTTCAGCATTGAAGTACTGTGCTGCTCTCTTAGTCTCCGTGCTTATGGCGGGCGTCTCACTGGCCCAGTGTAACACGTGCGGCAATGAAGCCAGCTTCAGCTATCCCGGAGCCACTTGTTCGACATGCTCTACCGGGCAAGGCTTGGTTGGCCGTGGTGGTCATGCTCACGGCGAAGTCCTCAGAGCGAAGATTCAACACGCTCAAGAAATTGACGCGCGCGTCGTCGCTCGCAACGAAGCTTGGCCCAAGCCATTCGCTTGTGCCAGTCGCAACCTTTACGCTTCTTACTGGGCTCCGATCACACGCGCTGGTTTTGCTGATCAGAATACGCTTTCAGCCATTCACTTTGGTGAAGACGGCAAGCTGACCAGATACGGCCAGCAACAAATTGCTGGAATCCTTCGTAATATGCCTCAGAAGTATAAAACGGTTTACGTCCAGCGAGACAAAGACGAAGCCACGTCGATGGCGCGTCTGAACCAAGTTCAAAACTTGGTCGGCACTTGGTACGGTCAAAACGGACGCGTTGCTTTCTCCGATCGCAACCCAATCATCCAAAACGGTACTCGTGCTGAGAACATTTCCAACGGCTACCACGCAGCGATGGCACCACCGATCATTCCAGTTTCGGATGGCCAATCATCAATCGCTTCCTCTTTGGGTAACTAATTCGCCTGAGGATAGATCGAGAAATTTAAAACGGGCTCTTCCGAGAGTCCGTTTTTTCGTTGCGCAAGTTGACCTGAAAATCCGAAATCTAAGAACGGCGTTTTCTAAACATTGCGAATGAGGCGCAGAACAATTAAATTGATCCTCAGACTGGAAAGGGAAAGATGGACAAGAAAACAAAAAAGAAGATCGAAGTCTTGAGGCAGAAACAAGACAAAACGCAAAAGCTGCTTAACGATGCGAAGGCCCAAACCGATGATCCTGCTGAAGTTGAAACGCTTCAGCAGCAGGTCGCTGCGATCAAGGCAGAAATCGAAACGTTAAAAGCAAAATAGAATCGTTCACGCCTGCTGCGGAGCGTCGTCCTGTTGGTCCAAGGCTTGTAATAGCTCCACAAGAATCATGTCCTGTTCGGGGAACACGGTACGCATGTCGATCAGCAGGGTGTCCTTCTGCACTCTCCCGATTACCGCCGGATTCGCGGACCGCAAACGCTCAGCGATGCGATTGACGGAGCTTCCCCGAGGATGGATGGCCACGCACCATGTCGGCATCTTTTGGGTTGGCAGACTGCCGCCACCGAGCATTGACTGCGATTGGGTGGCCTCGCAGGACTCCAGCCAACTGGCGCTCTGAATCTGTTCCGCTATCTTTTGGGCGCGTAATTTAAGGTTCGCTTCGGGCATGGAAAGCATGCGCAGGATCGGCACCTCTTGTTCGGCCGTATCTTCTTTGCGATACAAACGTAGTGTTGCCGCCAACGCCGCCAAGGTCATTTTGTCGACTCGCATGGCTCGCATCAGTGGATTTTTCAAAACTTGATCGATGTATTTTCGTTTGCCAATGATAATGCCACATTGCGGACCGCCGATCAGTTTGTCACCGCTGAACAATACGATGTCCGCGCCGTCTTTGATGCTTTCGCTGACGACGGGTTCATTGCTGAGTCCGAATTTGGCGAAGTCAATCAGTGCTCCGCTGCCAACGTCGTCAATCATTGGCAGATCGTTCGCATGGGCGATGCTGACCAGTTCCTTAGCGCTGACCGTTTTGGTGAAACCGACGACTTCGAAGTTGCTGGGGTGGACTTTGAGAATCGCCCCGGTTTCTTCGCCAACCGCCGATGAATAGTCGGCGGCGTGGGTTTTGTTGGTGGTTCCTACTTCTTTGAGTTTACAGCCGCTGCATTCCATGACGTCCGGCAAACGATAACTGCCGCCGATTTCAATTAACTGGCCGCGCGACACGATGACTTCTTTGCCTGTGGCGACCGTCGCCAGTGCGATCATGGTGGCCGCAGCATTATTGTTGACGACAACCGCGGCTTCGGCTCCGGTCAATTCGCACAGCAGTTTTTCAACGGCCTTAACGCGTTGGCCGCGCTGACCGCTGGCAAGATCGACCTCCACGCTGGCGTAGCCGCTGGCGATTTGCACGGTGGCGGCAATCGCTGATTTTGCCAGCGGGGCGCGTCCAAGTCCGGTGTGCAGGATAATGCCGGTGCCGTTAATGACAGGGCGCAGATACTCTTTCTGTTCGACATGCAGCCAATCCGCGATCTTGTCCGCCATCTCCGCCGGTGATGGGATCTCGATATCATCGGTGGCGTTATTGATCGTTTCCTTGAGGTCATCGATAAACGTACGAACACCGTCAACGACGACTTGGTGGTTTACGCTTTCGACAATCTTCTTCAATTGCGGGCTTTCCAGCAGTTCGTTGACTGACGGAATGTTGCGGAAAATGTTAGCCATGATCGACTTCTTTGAATGGGCTTACTGAATATTGTTAACCCACTATTCTAACCCATGGTTAACGCTGTTGGAAATTGGAGGCTTTGGTTTGCGATTAGGCCTCTAATTAACAACGGTTGAGCGACAAAAGTTGCTAAACTCGCACCCAACCGGCTTTGCCAAATCCAGCCACAACGTAGCAATCTACGATCGACATGGCGTAGAAATTGAAATCTCCAAAGGATATCCACTGAGCGGCGTCGGGGTGTTGGGTCAGATAGCTCTGACGAGCCTGCTCGACGGCATCGTTTTCGAGCCGCCGAATATCTCCCATTAATGAAACACGGCTTTGTTGCATCGAATCACCAGATTGGATCAAGAGCGTCGCCTTAGAAATCTTCCTTAGGTTTTTGCTGTGCACCGACAGGTCGCTAAAAAGAAAAACAGGAACTCCCAGCTTCGCCGATGCGTCCTGCGGGTTTTGAATCACTGAGTACGGAGCCTGAGAAGCAAATGGGAAACCCTCATGCTTCACTGAAACGGTCGCGAGTGCGCCTGTGTTGTTGCTGTTCAGTAAAGACGCTGCGGTTTCAGTGAGATCTGTATTCGGTTCTGATTCCAACGTTTAATTCCCAGACGCCGCGCCGGCCAAGAGTTTGAAAGGACGGCTCTTTGATTCCTCATGAGTTGGGAAATCATCGGGAATTGGCAACGTTACTTCCCCCGTCGCCGCCCACTGACAGCCACGAAGAAATGTCGTGATGAATCCAACGCCTTCGCAAGAATAAGACTCGTGCCCCAACGTCGTGTGAAAGACGCGCCCTTGCCCGTACTTCACGACCATCAAGACGGGTTCATGGCGATTGGTTTTTCCTTTTTTGGTGGCATCTTTGCCGGTCGCTAAAACGGTCATGTTTTCTGCGGGACCATTCAAAAACGCATAACATTCGTCTTTCGCTGACAGCCAGTTTTCAGGCATTCCTTTGGTAATCGGGTGCTCTGTTCGCAAGGAGATGGGGATGTTGTGCTGAGGACCATGACCGCCCACTTTGCCATTGGACTCATCGCGTTTCAAATTCCCTTTTTCATCATAGTAAACGTAGACACCGCTTTTGGCTTTGCGGCCACCCCAACCGCCGATGCCGATAATTTTGTTGTACTCGGGCCAGTTGCCAAACGAATTGTCGGCCGCGTGAACGGTGACAAAACCGCCCCCGGATTTCATGTAATCTTCAAATGCCTTCTGAGTTTCTTGGGGCCACGGCGCTGCGTTGTTGCCGAAGTTCGAGATGACCACGTCGTAGTCCTTGAAAGACGGGGCGAAATCTGGATCTGATTTTGGTTTCTCTAAATTCTCGCCCATCTCAACGCCCGCCAACGTCAGGAACTTCTTCTCTCGTTCGGCCCTCCATGTAAACTTCGTGCGCGCTACGTCGACCTTAAAAATTCCCGTCTCCTCCAAGTATTGCTTCATCATCACGGTTGACTTGGGCCAAGCCACGTGATTGTTTTGGCCGTCAACGATGAGTGCTTTTAATTTTGGCGCTTGTGCTTGCGCCCGATCAACGGCCTGAGTTGCCATGAAAAAGCTCAGAAACAATGATGCGGAAAATGTCAGGCGAAGAAGTCGATGGATCATTTTGATTTTAAAGAAAGAATGAAAGGACGTGACGTTTCCATCCAATGTACGAAAAAACCGTCGAAGATCATATGATCTTCAG
>CALDEW010000203.1 GCA_937942355.1 uncultured Pirellulaceae bacterium
CATGTGCTTCGCTAAGGCATTTGCACCGCTGGTAGTACCGGTTTTAACCGGAATTCCTCTACTTTGCTCAGGCTCGATTCCGCCTAAAGGCGGTACTACAAACACAGGATGCAAAAATTCACAGCCTCTGCGAGTTAGAGCCTCGTGCCTATTCGTCCCCGCCCGAGCTAACACCCAAGAACCGATTGACGCTTGTTTTGTTCGAGCGGTAAGAGTTCGTTTCTTCGATGTGACTGCTTAATAGGTGGGCTTTCTCTCGTTTGCGTTGCGAGAATGTTTAGAAGAATTCAACCTCTGCCATTGAACGGCGCAAAAAAAGACCTGGTTCCCTTGCCCCGTAATGGAAGAACCAGATCTTATAGGTTGTCTCTAACGTTAAACTGACTAAGTTCTAATTCGCTTGAAAAAACGCCAGCGCTGCTGTCTGGTCGATCTCGTCGAAGTGAGGGTTCTTAGTCCAAGTCGTTTTGTTATTCAATTCGTCAGCCGAATCAGCTTCTGCTTCGATCGCTGGTCCAGATGCTGGAGTCGCGTTGTTGATGTAAGGGTTGTGGATCGTGACCGGCTTGACTTCAGCTGGGATAGCGCGAAGCTCCACTGGTTCGATTCCCGCAGGCGCTGCGTAAGGGCTGATGCCGTAAGGGCGACGCACGATACCGCTGTAGTACACAGGCGGGAATTGCGCGAAGTAAGGGGGGGCTTGAGCGCGGTCTAAGATTCCAATGCGGTTGAATCCTGTGAAGAATCCGCCGCCAAACTGGTTGCAGCCGCCGGCGCAACGAGATTGATTGACTCCGGTTCCAAACTGGTAACCGCTGTTGTAACCTTGGGCAGATGCTTGTTCAGAAGCAAAAAATGCCAACGCGGCGACCGCGACGGCGAGTGTAAAGATGTTTTTCATAGATGGGCCTTCGTTCAAAAGTTGTCGTGGTCGTGATAGTCTTACTCTGTGACCCTTTCCAGATTAAACAGACTTCGAAACGATTCAATAGTCTTTGTCAAATCGATGCCGCATTAATTCACAAACTTTGCCCATGCTCTCCCCGTCAGAATTAACACAGTCCTTAAAATCGGAATCAAACCGACTTGGATTCGCGTTGACCAGCTGCACCGCAGCGGCGGACGTTGTGACGATGCCTCATTTAGAAGGTTGGCTGGACGCAGGCATGCATGGTGAGATGGAGTATATGCAGACCCGTCGTGACGCGTACCGTCACCCACGCAGTGTCATGGAGTCGGTCGTCAGCGTTGTGGTGTTGGCGCTGCCCTATCAAACGGTTGCCCCGATCACCGACCAGCCTTTGTCAGGACGGATCGCGCGGTACGCTTGGGGGACCGCTGACTATCATGACGTTATCCATAAACGGCTCAAACAGCTTTGCAAATTCGCCCAAGCGTTGGACGCAGATATTATTACTCGTGGGGTCGTGGATACAGCGCCTCTATTAGAGCGCGAGTTCGCTCAAAAGGCGGGCGTAGGCTGGGCAGCGAAGAACACAATGCTGATCAATCGCGAAATCGGCAGTTACTTTTTTCTAGCGGCGCTGCTTATCAATCAACCGCTGCAGTACGACGCTCCGTTCGCGGCTGACCACTGCGGCACATGTACAGCGTGCCTCGATGCCTGCCCGACGGACGCTTTTGTTTCGCCGAAGGTGCTCGATGCGAACAAGTGCATTAGTTACCTGACGATTGAACACCGATCTCCGATCGACGTGTCGCTGCGGCCACAGATGGGCGACTGGATTTTGGGTTGTGATATTTGCCAAGAGGTCTGCCCGTGGAATCGTAAACCCGATCCGATGGGGGAAACGGTTTTCGAGCCGCAGGAGCAGTTGAATCCGTTGTCTCTATTGGAATTGTTCGATTTGAACGACGATGAATTTCGGGCTCGATTTCGCAAGACGCCGCTATGGCGACCAAAACGGCGGGGCATCTTGCGAAACGCCGCGATTGCGCTCGGCAATGAGGCCAATCCCGACGCCGTGCCAGCACTGGTTAAGGGGCTCAACGATGACGAGCCGCTGGTACGGGGTGCGAGCGCATGGGCGCTGCGTCAAATCGAATCGTCTTTGGCCCGAAAGGAGTTGGAATTGCGGCAATCAATAGAAGACGATGAGTACGTACTGACTGAACTCCGCGGCACCTATTCATCAGGTTGATTCGTGCAATACAATTTTAGCAGATGTGGCTATTGGGCTTAAGCGCGGGCAACAGTTTAACGACAAGCCGGCAGGCGACCTTGTGTGGCAATGCCAAACACGGTCGCCTGTCGGCTCGTCGTTAAACGGACAAAGTCTCTTACTTTAAAACAATCGTCTTTTACATCTCCACCATCTTAAGTAAACATTTATTTCTAAGAGAACACGCGATGACCATTGCTCAATTTGATCTTTCAGGAAAAACGGCTTTCGTTAGTGGAGCCAGTCGAGGTTTAGGGCAGCAGTTTGCCTACGCACTTGCCGCCGCAGGATCTGATGTCGTCGTGACGGCGCGCGACAAGAAGGACTTGACCGAAACCGTTGAACATATCCAATCACTGGGCCGAACCGCTTATCCGGTGGAGTTGGAAGTTCGATCGCACGAAAGTATTAAGTCTGCTGTGGCCAGCGCTTGGGAGTTAGCTGGGTCCATCGAGATTCTGGTAAATAACGCGGGATGCAACGTTCGCAAACCGGCGCTGGAGGTGACGTGGGATGATTGGAACCTGATTCTGGAAACCAACTTGCGGGGTGTGTTCTTCGTCGCGCAAGAACATGCGGCACGCATGGTCGAGGAAAAGTACGGGCGCATCATCAACATTGGTTCGGTGACCTGCGTCAACGGATACGCGGGATTGGCTCCGTATTGCGGAAGCCGTGGCGGTGTGAAGCAACTGACAATGAGCCTTGCCGATGATTGGGGGCCACATGGCATCAACGTGAACTGTTTGGCCCCCGGATGGTTTAAGACAAAACAGAACGCCGTGATGTATGAAGATGAAAGTTGGGTCGAGTATTTGTCGGATCGAATACCGCTTAATCGTCCAGGATCTCCGGGGGATCTGCATGGAACTGTCGTGTTTTTGGCCTCCGATGCCAGTGCTTATGTAACGGGCCAAACGATATTGGTCGATGGAGGCATTTCAACGGGTGCGGTCCGTGCGATGCCGAAAAAATAGTGCAAAAGATAGTGCAATTTACGGCACAGATTGTTAGTGGCTGATATTTTTCCTGTCGGCCGTCTCATATTTGTAATCGGTGATTTTTTTCAATTGCGAGAAAGTTTTTTTTTGACTTATGAGGTGCAAGCCACAGGTTCATCAACTAAAACTAGTAGAGAGGCAGACAACGACACTTCCACGTGATCATTCCCAAACGGTCTCGATTCCTCGTCCACACGGAGCCACTTCATATGACCTCAACTGCAATCGACGTTGACAACCCCAATTGTGCCAAAGATCGTATCCTCGTAGCAGCTGGAAGAATATTTGCCGATAAGGGGTTTCGCTGTTCGACCGTCCGCGAGATTTGTGACGCGGCTGGAGTCAACATTGCCAGTGTCAATTATTATTTTGGGGATAAGAAAAAGCTTTACGAAGAAACTCTTTTATTGGCACGCGAGATAGGTGCTCAAAAATTTCCGGTTCCGGATTTTTCTGCTTTGGCCGGTCCCGAGGATCGACTGCGGTCAGTTATCTTGCTTCTGCTAAACCGACTGGTGGGTAAACACGTTGAACCCTGGCCAGTGAAGATTCTGATGTCAGAGATTCTCAATCCTTCGCCTGCGGCAAAGCCACTGATTGACGGTTATATCGAACCTTTCTTGAGGATGGTCTTCGCGACTGTCAAAGAGATGGTCGACGATAATGTCAGCGAATCGACAATCCATCAACTCAGCTTCAGTGTTGTTTCGCAATGTGTCTGGTATCGGTTTGCCAGTGACATCAATCGGATGGTTGTTAGCGCGGATCAATACAACGAAGAATTTGCTGTTAATACATTGGCGAAGCAGATTTTTGATTTTTCGTTGTCTGGGATCAACGCTGTCAACTTAAATATGGGCGAGTCGACTTTATCCAATGGCAAAGCTACCAAGACTCAGCCGATGAAGAGGCCAAAGCAGTCCGGAAACTCAAGAGCTGTTGTTGAAAGTGCTACTTCGTCGGTATAGTGTGAATATCGAGAACGCATTTCGGGTTGTCGATGTTCGTCATTTTCGCAGCCTGGGTTGTCTTCTCTAAATCATGCCTGAAAAAAGTCATCGTCGATTATCTACCGACCGTAGGACTGAGATACTCAAATATCTGTGCTCGGCAATCATTATCGCCGTTGCTGTTGGCGTGTTTTTTTTCCTCGGTAGTTTGGCCGAGAAACCAGCCACAAAGGAATCTACGGCCCTCATTCCACAGGTCAGCACCGAAACGGTGACGCCGTATTTTGGGTCGTTGGATTTGGTCATTCCCGGTTCGGTAAAAGCCCACCGTGAGATTAAGGTTGCGGCGGAGGTTGTTGGGAAAATCGTTAAGAAATACCCCGAATTTCAAGCTGGAAACTTCGTGCTGGCTGGGACGCCGTTGGCTGAGATCGACGCCGAAGACTATAAGGCGGACCAGAAGACGCTGGCCGCCGACGTTCAGCAGGCTGAGAAAAGAATTGTTGAGAACCTGCGGCAGATCGAAGGTGAAAAACGCAATCTCGAAATCGCGCGACAGGATTTCGCGATTCAGCAACGCGATTTCAAACGTACTCAACGGTTGGCAAGTGCGCTTTCGCGTTCCGAGGTCGATCAGGCGCGGCGAGCGCTCAACGCAGCTCAATCAAATTTGACATCGCGCGAAAACGCTTTGGGCTTATTGGAGGCCACGACCGTTCGGCTGAAGGCTGGGTTGGAAATGAGTAACAGCCAGTTGGAGAAGTCAAAACTGAACCTTGGTCGTGTTTCGATCGTAGCGCCAGTCGATGGTGTAATTGTTTCCGAAATGGTGCAAGAAAACGATTTCGTTTCGCCAGGAGCAGCAATCGTAATGTTTGAAGATGTTAGCGTTGCGGAGGTGGTTTGTAATTTGACGACGACCGAACTCAATTGGATTCGTAAGAACTCGAAACCCGATCCCAACAAACCGCTGTCCAGCGATCCCAGAGTGAGAGCGTATCAGTTGCCCAAGACGGAAGTCACCATTTTTGAATCGGAAGATGTCGAAACGACGTGGAAGGGGACGCTTGAACGCTTTGACGGCATCGGCAGAGATGAAATGACTAAAACGATTCCTTGCCGGATCATTGTTCCCAACCCCATCACCGAAACGGAATACGGCCCACGGGCTCTGGTGCGGAACATGTACGTGAAGTGCCGTGTGGAAGTCGAAACCTCCAGCTCCGATGAAACTCAGGATTTGCTTGCGATCAACGAGATGGCGTTGCAGCCGGGCGACTTTGTTTGGAAAGTTGTCGATGGGAAATTGCAATCGGCAAAAGTTGAAGTCGTGGACCGCACAGAACGCGGGAAGGGCGATTCGAAAGTGGGCGTCGTCATTATTCGTTCGGTGCAAGACAGTGTTTCGGTCGATGATGAAGTCGTCGTGACGCCGCTATCTCAGCCGACCAATGGAGCGATTGTCGATGTCGCTGATCTGTCCAAGACGGATGCGTCAGAAGAAGATGCCGTTAACGAAGCAACAGAATCATCGGTTGAATCATCGGTTGACTCGGCTCCCGGTGCCAACTCCCGTGTTTCTCCGCAGCTTGAAAATACGACTGAGGCCAGTCTGTAAAACTTTTGACTGAACGCGAAGCTTTATGAGATCAATCGTTAAATGGGCGATTAAAAATTCGCCCGCTATGAACACGGTACTGATTGCTTCCCTGATTGTGGGAACCATCAGTATGATCATCATGCGCCGGGAGGTGTTCCCTGCGTTTGCATTGGAGATCGTGTTGGTGTCAGTCGCCTTTCCGGGCTCGACGCCTGAGGAAGTTGAAGAAGGTATTTGTCAGAAGGTCGAATCGGCCGTTGGCAGCGTTGAGGGCGTCAAGAAAATGACGTCAGTCGCCAACGAGGGTTTTGGGTTTGTCGTGCTCGAGCTTCACGGTTACGTGGAAGACGTCCAGAAGGTGCTCAATGAAGTGCGTTCAGAGATTCAGCAGATTCAATCTTTTCTTCCGCCACGGGCCGAAGATCCGGAGGTGAAGCAGATCGTGTTCCGAGCACCTGCGATTTCTGTCGGTGTGATTGGACCAGAGCTGTCTGAGATTTCGCCGCGCGACGGACCGGCGGCGCTACAACGTGAGCTTGAACTTCGTCAATTAGCCGAAGACGTCCGGCAGGAGTTGCTGAATTTAAAAGCCGTGCCGCCCAAGAATAAAGTGCGTGGCTTCTTTTCAGCGCTGTATCAGCCCAAAGGTATGGCAATCACTTCGGCAGAGATCGCGGGATCTCGTCCTTACGAAATTGCGGTCGAAGTCTCCGAAGACACGCTCCGTGAATTTGGCATGAGTCTCAGCCAGTTCGCTCAGGTGATCCGTCAGCAGAACATCAACGTCCCGGGCGGGAAGATGGAAACCGCCAGCCAGGAATTATTGTTGCGCGGCGATAACAAACGCGAGGTAGGTTCCGGCATCGAACGATTGCCTGTCGTGACGCGCCCCAACGGAGACGTCGTTACCGTCGGCGAAATGGCGACCGTCATTGACGGCTTTGAAGAGACGACCAACGTTAATCTGATCAACGGTCGTGAAGGCCTTGTGATTCAGGTGACTAAAACAGATGAAGAAGATCTGTTTACCGTCGTTGAGGCAGTAAAAGACTACGTTGCGAAACGAAAAGTGCCTCAAGGCTATGAACTGAAGACGTGGGGAGATGTTTCGACTGATGTTGTCGACCGAATTGAACTGTTGGGCCGCAACGGTTTGCAGGGGCTGATTTTGGTCTTCATTGTTCTTGCGATTTTCCTCGACCTGCGATTGGCGTTCTGGGTGGCAATGGGGATACCTATCTCCATTCTGGGAGCGGGTTTCGTATTGCTTGCGTTCGGTCAGACGCTGAACATGCTGTCGATGTTTGCGTTCCTTATGGCGTTAGGAATCGTTGTCGACGATGCGATTGTCGTGGGTGAAAACATCTACTTAAAACGCGAAGAGGGACTGCCGTTTGTCCAGGCGGCGGTGGCGGGGACGGTTGAAGTGCTGCCGAGCGTCGCGGCTTCTGTGTCCACGACGATCATCGCGTTTATGCCACTGTTCTACGTCGTCGGCGTGATGGGGAAGTTCATTTCGATTATGCCGTTGGCGGTAATCGCGATGTTGGTTATTTCACTGCTGGAAAGCACCTTTGTGTTGCCGGCTCACTTAGCCCACGACGACAACCTGTTCACCAAAACGCTGGGTGTCATTTTCTATATTTTCAAACCGTTGGTCTATGTGCTGAAGTATCTCAATCGTTGCGCGACGGCTGGTTTGACGTTTGTGATTGAGCGATTCTATGATCCTCTGTTGGCATTCAGCCTGAACTTCAAGCCGATCGTTTATGGCGGAATCATTTTTGGTTTTGCTTCGGTGATGGGATTGATGGCGGCGGGTTTCATTGAGATGGGAGCCTTCCCCAAACTCGACGGACGCGAAATTAACGCCGTGATTGCTTTCCCCAACGGCACTGCAGGGAAGTTTGCGACAGGGGGCGCGGCGGAATTGCGAGCGGCGTTCATGAAGATCGACGAAGAGATAAAAGGTACCGCGACGGCAAATTTTCCAGATGGTCACCCCAGCGTCATTCACAATCTGTATGAGAAAATTGGTGAGGCGGGCGACGAGATGCGAGGCCCGACGGGTATCACACGTGGCAGTCACGTCGCAACGGTTTCCGTGTTGTTGACTTCGCCCAGCCAACGTGATTTTTCGACGCGCGAACTTATCAGGCGATGGCGAGAGGCCGTTCCCAAAGTTTCTGGTACCGAAGCGCTCAAGTTCGACGCTCAGTCGATGGGCCCCGGCGGCGCAGCGGTCGAGTTCAAGGTGCTCGGCGATGAACGAAGTGTGCAGTATCTGGACCAAGCCGTCGAGGAGTGCAAAGAATTTCTGGCCCAGCGTGTGGGTGTTTTTGATATCGAAGACGACTCGCGCCTGGGGAAATGGGAAGTCAGCATCCGTTTGACCGAGGAAGGGCAGTCGTCGGGTTTAGATGAGGCTGACGTTGCTGAGACGATTCGAGGGGCGTACTTTGGCGATGAGGTCATGCGTCTGCAACGTGGTCGGCATGAGGTCAAACTCATGGTGCGATATCCACGCGATTCGCGCGTTTCGATGGAGGGTTTGAACAACCTGCGGGTGCGCGACGCGCAAGGGGTTGAGCGTCCTTTGACGGAGGTTGCGGAACTGAAATACAAGCGCAAGGTCGCCGAAATTAACCGGTTGAACCAGTTGCGTAGTATCACCGTTACCGCTGACGTTGATAAATTGAAGGCGAACGCGACGAATATCATTTCGGAGCTACAGAACGATTTTGCGCCTGATTTGATTAAACGCTATCAGGACAAGTACGGCGCGAATCTTAGTTTCAACTGGGAAGGGCAGGCTGCCGAAACGGCGGAGAGCATGTCCAGTATGATGTCAGGGTTCGGGGTGGCACTGCTTTGCATGTACGTGCTGCTGACCCTTGAGTTTCGCTCCTATGTTCAGCCACTGATTATCATGGCGATCATTCCCGTAGCGTGGTGCGGTGCGATCGTAGGACACGGCATCTTACAGATTGAGATGACGTTGTTCAGTTATTTTGGACTGATCGCGCTGACGGGCGTTGTGGTAAATGACTCGATCGTGCTGGTGGATTTCATCAACGCGCGTATTCGCGAAGGTATCCCGACCTTTGATGCGATCATGAGCGCCGGTCGGCGAAGGTTTCGCCCTATTTTGCTGACCTCGATGACGACGATTGCGGGTCTTTTTCCGATGCTGATGGAGACGTCGCTTCAGGCGCAAGTGCTGATTCCGATGGCCGTCAGTTTGATCTTTGGCCTGTTATTTGGAACGCTGTTGATCTTGGTGCTGGTGCCCGTGTTCTATGACACTTATGCACGGCTATTGAACACGATGGGGATGTCGGTCTATCAGGAGGACGAATTTGGCGAAGAACCGGTCGCCTTAAAACCCGAGAATGCGTTGGCTTAGATTTCTACGGTCAGCTTTAGGCTACAGGTTCTGCGGTGAAAACATCGTTTCTGCTTCGTCATCTACCACTTGATCGTCAACTGGGCCTTAGTCAGCATCGGGCGTTTCAGCGGTTTGCATAAAATCAAGGATTGCCTGTGCGGTTGACTGCTGAGGTGATTCGTGGAAAGGGTTCAGGCCAAAGCGGTCTGAAACATCACCGATCCCCCACTGCCAGATGGTAATTTCTGGAACTTCAACTCCCAGTTGATCGACGCCGTGAATTAATCCCATGATTACCGCCGCTTGTTCTTGGGAATCTTCCTCAGTGCTTGGTTTGTAGGATGCGGGCATAGCAGCACAACGGTTTAACGCCACGGCTCCAAATTCACCGATCAAAACTGGCATGCCTACTCCGTCTTTCAGCGTGGCGGCATAGGGAATTAGTTCTTCCGTCACGATCGCGTGCCAACGATTCTTCACCGTTTGAGCAAAAGATTCAGGATCGACATGCGATTGATCTGCCTCGTCGGTTGATGCCAAAAGATAGCTAGGGTACATGCTGACTGACATGGCGTTGATTCGAGGATGGTCCCAAAAAATCTCTTTCAAGCTAGGGCTTCGGAAGTTGTCCCAGTTCGCGTTGTAGCCAAGTTCGCCCTTAAATAGCCTTCCGCAGAGGCTTACCATCACGTTGAGATAGTGGCGGTTCTTTGGATCATTGGCAAAGGCGACCAATTCAGAACCTATATTCAGTTTATCGGCATTAGCTCGATCTGCGACATTGGCTAATTGTCTAAGCAAGACCGTATAGTGTCTGACGAAATTGCGACGTGTTATACCGTTTGGATTCCACGCTCCGCGCCAAGCTGATTCGGTTTCGGTTTCGAAAATCGGTGTCAGTGTGACCTTCAAGTTGTTGGTCTTGGCCCATTTCGCGGCCATGTAAATCGTCCAGAGCTTTGGTCCACTTCTAAAGTTAATTCTCCCATCAGCACCTACGCGCCGAAACACAACCAGATTGACGTGGTCGGCATTGACCTCGACCAGTTCGTCAATCGCCGTCAGATATTCGGCCAGCTCATCTGTGTTGTTGCTCTCGAAGCTAATCAGGTTGTAGCCGATTGCAGGGTCGGCTGGATCGTAAACGCGTTCGGTGTCTTGCGACAAAACGGGCGATGCGAGAAACAACAATAAAAACAGGGTCGGCGTCGACAGACGAGCAGCACAAGCTAGAAGGAACATCATGTTTTGTGGTAACTGGAATAACTGAACTGATGAAAGTTGTAGGATATCAGCATAGTTTGATCACCCCCCAGTTCGGTCGCAAATCACCAATCATTGCCGATTAACAGCACGGTCGCGGCCTGTGAAAAGGCCTTTAAGGGTTGTTACTTTTATCACCAATTATCATGCACAAGTGCAGAGTCGAAAAGGAAAAGGAGTGTGGCGACAGGATGACCGACGATCTGAGGAATCGTAGGGAAGACTTGGCTGATTCAATGATTTAGAAGCATTAGGTGCGACCGAATTTGAATCGTCTGTGCCGAGACCTTATCCAGCTTGATTCACTTCGACTTCGGCGATCATCTTTTCCGCTTTCTCTTTTTGCGATTTTGACAATTTCGTTTCCAAACTCTCAATGATTCATTGGCCATCGGAAGGGATTTGGCGCTGGCATATAACAGAACATAGTCCCGCGTTAATTTCTGCTCGGTTCCTTTTCCGCTGGCGTACAGCAAGGCGAGGTAATGCTGATGGCCTCAGCCGGATTTGATTTCTCCTGAACTTCCGCCATAGCAATCAGCGACAGTGCGTGGCCAGAATCAGCATTGGCTTGTAGGTACTTGGCCGCGATCCCATTCGACTTTTCGATGCCAAGCCCTTGCCGATGCAGCTTCGCCAAATCCAATGTCGATTCGCTTCCGCACCCACATCGCAAACCTTTCCGCTTGAGACGATTGTCATCAATCATCGGAGTGTACCTCTGTTCGCCAGTTTCTGTTTCACGATTTTTGTTGGCTGATTGATTGCGCTTACCGCTAGCGAAATCATTCCGTCAACTGTTTCTCAACTTCGATGCGTCAGTTCGATCGCTCTAAACGGTTAGTTCAAATAGCGATGTTTGGTTGGCCGAGGGAGGGATTTTAAGAATCAGTCGGGTTATTAGGGTGAGTAAAGCTTTTTGTTGTTGTGGTGTTTCAATCGCTGTTTCTTAAATATAATAGAAGCCTCCTCCTTCCTTCAACCTACCTATTCTTCGAGTAGAAAAATGACATTCGCCAACCGTGTTAGTAAGCGCCGTTTTCGACAAGCTGTATTTGCATTTCTCTGTGTTGCGAGCGTTTTGTCGTTCGGTTCACTGAATACTCAGGCGCAACAGACGCTGCCACCGCCAAGCCACGAAGTCAGTGTTAGTGCTGACTCTGGTTTCTGTGATAACGGCGACGGTTATTGCACGGTCTGGAGCAAAACGCTGACGGTTGAGGGGGCCAATTGGCTCCAACTGCATTTTGGTGCGGTGGTGTTGACGGAGGGAGAACTGCAGTCTTCGAAGTTAAAGATAACCTCTTTGAAAGACGGGGCAGTGCAGTTCCTTGATTCTGAAAGCTGTGCGCAGTGGCGGAACAAGTCCGCTTTTTTTAATGGCGACTCGGTCAAGGTAGAGTTAGTGGCACATGAGGGGGCTGAGAGAAATCGCGTCCTTGTTGAAATGATCACCGCTGGCGATAACCCGGGGCCACCTCAGCAATCCGTCTGTGGCTCAGTGGACGACCGCCAGCTTTCCAATGATGTAAGAGTCGGTAGAACTAATAATGGATGTAGTGCTTGGCTGTTCGATGACCGTACGAACTGCATGATTACTGCGGGGCACTGTACGCCGGGTATGAATACGGTATTTTTTAACGTTCCTTTATCAAACGGAAATGGATCGCTTAATTTTCCGCCACCGAGCGACCAGTATGCTGTGGATCCTGATTCGGTTCAGTTCCAAAATGCTGGGGTCGGTGATGACTGGTGCTATTTTGGATGTTTTAATAATTCCACAACTGGTTTGTCTCCGTTTGAAGCACAAGGCGATTCGTTCGAATTAGCCGCTCCGAATTCGAATACTTTCGATGCCAGCGATTCGATTCGGATAACTGGTTTCGGAGTAACTTCATCGCCGGTGAACCCAACTTTCAATCAGGCTCAGAAGACCCATGCTGGTCCCTTTGTCAGTTTCTCTGGAACGGCGCTCCGTTACGAGGCAGATACGACCGGAGGAAACTCTGGTTCTCCAGTTATCGACGCATTGACAGACGTTGCTTATGGCGTGCACACGCATGGAGGATGTAATTCATTTGGTGGCAATTCGGGAACGGGTTACAATCACCCCGACTTTCTCGCCGCCGTCGCAAACCCACAAGGAATCTGTGTGGCATCGGTCGCGCCGGCGAATGATGATTGCGAAGACGCGCTGTATATCCGCGGTGGCACACACAATTTCGACACGACCAATGCGACAACAGACGGGCCAGCACTTCCAGCAGATTGCGACGAAGGACGTGGATTATCATTGCAGAACGATATTTGGTACCAGTATAGAGCAACCTGCACTGGCGTCGCCTTCTTCGACTTCTGCACCAGCCAGTACGACACCCGTGTGGCCGCGTACGAAGATGATGGGAATTGCACCGGCCGTTTGCTTGCCTGCAACGATGACTTCTGCGGATCTCAATCACGGATAAGATTCGATGTCGTCAGGGGGGCCGATTATTTGATCCGCGTGGGAGGGTTCAACGGTGGCGGTGTCGGTACCATGAGGATTGCATGTAGCCATCTTGACTGCCCGGTAGATATGATTGTTCTTAGAAACGAACTGAACATCAATGCGACGCAAGGCCCTGACGATATTTTGGTCGTTGAAAGTGACGGCACGCTGATCATTCGAATTAACTCCGATGATTGTGTCGTGATGTTGCCAATGGGTAAGATCAGACACGTGAACATCAATGGGCTTGGTGGTGCCGACACGATCCGCGTCAACGCGCCACTGACAACAACCATCAACGGCGGCAGCGGCCCCGACGAGATTTACGGTGGTCCTCTAGAGAACAATATCGTCGGAGGACCAGGTGCGGACACGATATTCGGAGGCACCGATGACGACATGATTTTTGGGGGCTCGGGTAGTGATGTTGTATACGCATTCGATGGCGACGACATCGTGTTCGGAGGTGATGCGAACGACTTGTTGAGCGGTGGCCACGGGACCGACGACTTGTGTGGTGGGCTTGGCAAAGACACCATGTATGGCGACGGCGGGAACGATTCGCTGACCGGAAACGCTGGCCCCGATACTTTGAACGGAGGTGCCGGAAACGATACCCTGAAGGGACTCGGCGGCTCCGACAGAATGTTAGGTGGCCCGGGAAATGATACTTTTGAAGGTGGTTCTGGGATCGACACAATGAACGGTGGCGGCGGCAGCGATACCGCGTTGGACGTTGGGGAAGTCGAAGTTAGTATCGAGAATTAGTCGCGCTGTTGCGATTTGGTTCGACAACGGCGAGCACTAATTACGTTTTTAGATCGGTTACCCACTTTTCAATAAGACAAGTTCTTCACGTAAGAGAACAAGTGAAAAATCTGGGGAACTACGGGAAGCCCTTTTCGTGCGATTCATCCTTAAGCCTATCGCGCGACTGTCGTGCGGTGGTGCATGCAAGTTTCGTTCTGGGCTACTTCTCAAATTTTAGGTCAGCGAAGAAGAAATTTCTTGCTCACGAGACGCGCGTTGATAAAACGGATTGTTCACAAGAGCATTCTTCAACCGTGGGCGAACCGATGAGAAAATTCCTTCAATTTGCTTTGGCTTGCTTGATTTTTCTAGTTTCTTCGACCGCAGAAGCTCAAGATTTCGTGGTTGACTTCACTGACGCGGATTTTTAATGTCGTTGTTGATTCGGTATTCATTCTTGCCGGGCTTGTCGGTGGTTTTGCTCGCCGAAGGATTTGAATCTTTAACCAGTTCCACGCATAGTAAAGTCGAATGCTGCTTCTTTTGGCTCGTCCATAAACGAGTTTTGCGCTCGGAGCCAAACGTGAGATCGGGAAGATATGCTTACGCGAACAGATCTTCGATCGGTTTGCCTTTGTCTGCCACAGTGAAGGGACGATCAGAAGGGGAAATGGTTTTCTTTTCGAGATCCAAACCCAATGCTGTCGCAATGGTGGCGTTGAAGTCAGGGATGGTCACCATGTCTTCGGTGATCTCTCGGCCTTCTTTATCTGTGGAGCCGTACTTTAATCCGCCTTTGATGCCTCCGCCAGCGAGCAAGCAGGAGAACGCTTGTGGGTAGTGGTTTCGCCCCATGTTACGCGCCGTTTGAATGGTTGGCGAGCGACCGAATTCAGTGGCTAAGACGACTAATGTGCTGTCGAGCATGCCGCGACTGTGGAGGTCGCCAAGCAGCGCTGCCATTGCCTGGTCGAGCGATTGGCTTTTCTCTTCGACACGTTCAAAATTGTCGCCGTGCGTGTCCCAGCCACCATTGCTGACTTCAATGAAACGTACTTGTTTTTCAGCCAATCTCCTGGCCAAAAGACAGGCTTGCCCGAAGGGGTTCATGCCGTAACGTTGCCGCGTTGTTTGATCTTCCTTGGTCAAGTCAAACGTTTCCAGATCCTTGCTCTTCATTAATTTGACCGCTTCATCATACATTGCCGCATAAGCACGCGATTGTTTTGTGTCATAAGTGTTTGTGAATTGGGTGTTCATGCGTTTCAATCGCCCCAGCCGTTTTCTGAATCGATCCTCGTCGATGCCCTTGGGGAGCGTGCTGTATTGAAGGCCAGCTTCCGGATCACCGATAGGCAGTGCAGCGTACTTCGACTCCAGGAAACCGCCGCCCAAACCCGCGCTGTTGCCACCGATTTTGACATTCGCCGGTAGCGTTTTGTTCGCTTTGCCCAAATGAAGCGCCGACCAGGCACCCAAGTCAGGATGAGCGATCGTTCCGCGCATCGTGTAACCGGTGTGCATGTAGTAACGCCCTTGAGCATGGGCACCCTGGTTGGAATACATGGAATTGATGACCGCCACGTGCTTCATCTGGTCCGCCATGTTCGGAAAGAACTGGCTGATCTGTACGCCGTCGGCACTGGTATCAATCGACTCGACAGGGCCTTGTGTTTCGGCGCCCGGTTTGGTGTCAAAAGTATCTAAATGGCTCATGCCGCCATTCATGTACAGGTAGATGACCGATTTGGCCTTCCCGCCGATCTTGCGGTCGGCGACGGGTTGCTTTCCCCATGCAATGCCAGACAACGTTGGCAACATTGAAACGCCCAACATAGATTTTGCAACTCCGCTGATGAATGATCGGCGGGTCTTGGGGTCGGCATGGAAGTTGTTCATTGATCTCTCCAAGTAGCTCGTTTGAAAACCTGGTAATAGAAGCGGAGGCGTTAGCCAAATACTGAGTAATTGATGTTGGTCACCCTCACCGAACAAAGATAAATTCATTCGAGTTCGCCAACATCCAAATAAGATCGGTGTAAGCAACCTTTGGGGCTTTTTGAAAATCAGACGACCAAATCTTAAGCTCGTATTTTGTAGGTCGGCGTGACAACATCGTTAGGTAAATTACTTCGATCACGTCCTTTGGTTTGGCCTCAAGAACGTTGCTCATTAGTACGGTGTTTTGATCTTGAGCGATGTTTTTCTCGATGAAGCCGTTCATCATTGACAGCACTTGGGTTACTGCGGGTTCGGTATTCGAGTTTTCGATTTGCACCCGGTCGGACTGGCCAAATTCACGCAAAAAGTGCCCCGTAGGTGCAGGTGATCTTAGCTCAGACGCTCGTTTTAGATTGCGATATTTCTTGCCAGACTTCAAGGCAGACATTTTCTTAGCTCGTTTGAGCATCAGTTGTTTCACCATTTGGGCATTACCGCTGCTACGCGCTTTGGTGAGGTCTTTGTTAATCGATTTTACTTCTGCCATAGCTTTCTTATGAGATTTCTTCAGACTTTTTGCGAACTCCTCTCGCGCTTTCTTCTTTCTATCCTCTCCCTCCATATTTGCCAGCTTGATGATTTTTTCCACCGAAACACCTTCGTCCAAATCGAGCTCTTCTATCATCGCGTAACGTGCTTTATCAATTGGGCCAAAATTCCCCTTCGCTCTTTGATCCACGTCGGGTAGTGCGAGGGCGATTAAAGAATCCCACAACTGTTCGGCAGACATACGCCGCAGTACGGGGCCGTTGAAGCCATAGGTCGTCACATCTTTGATGTCGTCGCGCGTGGCTTGCGATTGATAGGTACGCGAATTGTAGATCGCACGCAGGAAAGCCTTGCGGTCAAATTCCAGCTCGACCATCGCATCGGAAAGGTAGTCCATCAGCGCTTCATTAGAGGCAACTGTTGAATCGTCAATCGTGTCGACCGGTTCAATCAGTGCCAAACCCATCGCTTGTTTCCATAAACGGTTGGCGATCGTGGTCGAAAATCGCGGATTTTCAGGAGAAGTCAACCATTGGGCATAAGCTTCGCGCGAGCCAACGTCTTTAGCTCCGGGGATAGACTGCTGCCGTCTCTTATTCCTTTTTTTCTTCTTTGAACGATTGGAATTTGGGATTTCGGCGTCGACCAACTCTTGGCGATCAAACATTGTTTTGCCCGTAATGATCTCGTCTTCTTCGCCGTCAGATCCCATGAAACCTTCGGGCAATCTTGCCAATCCAGTCCCAGAGCCGAATACGCCGGTGCTGATCGCTCTGAGTAAGCGTTTTGATCGAGCAAATTTTTCTGGTTCCCGTTTGCCAAACTCTCTGAGTTCTTGGCGATCATTTCGATCAAGGTTTTTGATAATGTCACCGCTGGTGAACTTCATACCGCCGGTGAAAGCGACCATTTCAAAGTAATCTCTTTGTGTCCAAACATCGAAAGGATGGTCATGGCATTGAGCACACTCAAGCCGAGTGCCCAGAAAGACACGGACAGTGTTAGACATGTTGTCTTCAGGCATGTTGATGTCGCGTAAGTAGTACCCAATAGCCCCCGCGTCCTCTTCGAACATCGTTCCTTCGGCGGTTAGCAGTTGCCGCACGAATTCATCGTAAGGTTGATTCTGTTCTAACGAGTCTTTGATGAAATCAATGTAGGTTTGACCGTAGACGCGATTGTTCCTTGACAGAACTCTCAGCACGTCAGCCCAGTAATTAAACTGACGACTAACATGCCCATAGGATTTTAAAAGCTCGTCGATAAGTTCTGTTCGTTTATTCTTCGACTTCGAATTCAAAAAGGTCTGTGTTTCGTCAAGCGTTGGAATGCGTCCGATGACGTCAAGATAAATCCGGCGGACGAACACTTCGTCGTCGATCATGGGATTGCGCTTCTCACCGATGTCGGCCAGTTTGGCTTCCACAAGTTCGTCGATGGTGTTGCTGATTGAAGCTGTTTTGGGTTCTGCCTTCGGCCGTGTCTCAGCCATTACGTCAGTGCGCGAAACAAGGCAAAAAGAGGCAATAATCAGTGCTATTATCGAATATTTCATGGCAGTTTCTTGTTGAGTCTGCGAGGCAGATCGTTGAAGAAATAGATTGAGCGACGATGAAACTCTAGTTTATTTTCTGTTGTGTCTAATCATAAGACGGTCGCCGAAGCGAATTTATTGCCTTGTCTGCAAAAAGTTACGTAAATCGCGGGAGTTGAGATTGCCTCTTGAAAGAAAAAAAGCCTCGCTGGAAAACCAACGAGGCTTTTAAAAATCACAGTGAGTACCGCAGATTACTCTTCGGTCGTTTCTTCCGCTGTTTCAGCAGCGGGCTCTTCGGCCGGTGTTTCTTCTTCCGGAGCTTCTGCAGGTTCTTCGACCTTAGGCTGGATCAGCAAGCCGCTGGAACCCAAACCACCTTTAAGATCCGCCGCATCAACGTTGGGCGTAGATGCTTGAGCAACTGTCACGTTGCCGCCACCTTCGCGCTGAGCTTCTTTGGCTTCCTCTTCAGGCGTCCAATCGACGCGCCGTCGAGACAGCCCGATTTTGCGTTCGTCGGTGTCTACGCGAAGAACTTTGACCTCCAGTTCGTCACCGACACTGACGATGTCCTCTGGGTTTTCGATTTTGTCATCGGAAAGTTCGCTGATGTGTAGCAATCCTTCCAAACCATCCTCAAGGCCAACAAAGACACCAAAGTTCGTGATCTTGGTGACCTTTCCTTTGACCAGTTGCCCTGGTTGGTAACGGTCAGGAATATCGGCTGTCCAAGGATCATCATTCATTTGCTTCAGACCCAGCGCGATACGACGCCGGTCGGTATCAACCGCTAAGATGCGACACTCCAATTCTTGTCCCTTTTCCAGAACTTCGTTGGGGTGACTGATCTTCTGAGTCCATGACATATCCGAGACGTGCAACAGACCGTCGATGCCTTCTTCGAGTTCGATGAACGCACCGTAGTTGGTCAGGTTGCGAACCTTTCCGTTGATCTGTTTGCCGATTGGGTATTTGTCTTCGACTTTGTCCCAAGGGTTGTCTTGCGTCTGCTTCATGCCCAGAGACATCTGTTCGCCACCCTTGTCGATGCCCAGAATCGCGACATTGATTTCGTCGCCGATGCTGACCAATTCGTTGGGGTGATTAACACGCTTGACCCACGACATCTCGGAGATGTGAACCAAACCTTCGATGCCGGGCTCGAGTTTCACAAACGCACCGTAGTTCATCACGTTGACGACTTCGCCTTTGTGGACGGTGTTGATTGGGTATTTCTCTTCGACATTGTCCCAAGGGTTTGGCAGCAATTGCTTGAGGCCTAAACCAATTTTTCCCTTTTCGCTGTCGATGGTCAAAACCATGACTTCGATCTCTTGGTCCATCGCAACCATTTCCGATGGCTTCGAGATACGCGTGTGCGACATGTCGGTGATATGCAACAGACCGTCGATCCCGCCGAGGTCGACGAACGCACCGAAGTCCGCGATGTTCTTGACGACACCTTTGCGGACCTGGCCAACTTCCAATTCGGCCATGAGCTTTTGCTGAGCGTAAGTACGCTCTTTCTCGATCAGAGAACGACGACTGACAACAATGTTGCGTCGCTCTTTGTCAATTTTAAGAATCTCGCACTGTACAACGCGGCCGATGTATTCACCGATATCGCCCGGACGACGAATGTCGACTTGACTGGCCGGCAGGAAGACAGGCACGCCGATGTCGACCAAGAGCCCGCCTTTGATTTTGCGCTGGCAAGTACCTGTAACGATGTGGCCTTCGCTGACCTTGTCGACCAAGTCCAACCATTTGATGATGACGGCGGCCTTGCGGTAGCTGACGGAGATCAAACCAGAAGGATCGTCAGCGTTGCCCTGTTCGTCTTCGAGATCTTCGACGAGCACTTTGATGGTTTGGCCAACTTCAAGCGATTCAGCCTCTTCGTCCCACTCGTTGCGTGGAATGGTGCCTTCGCTCTTGAAGCCGATGTCCACAACGACCATGTCTTTGTCCAGTCGCACGATCTTTCCGACAATGATGTTGCCGATGTCGATTGACTGGTTAATTCCCCCTTCGCTTTCGGGGAAAATAATATCGTTGATGTCCATTTCGTCGACGGCGTTTTCACCAGAGACGGAGAACAGGTTGTTGAGTTCGTCTTCGACGGACTGATCGTGGAGCGATAGAATGAGGTTACGGTTGACCATGGGAGTACTCTGGAAAATCTTTCAATCTGATGCTGAGAAATACTGACTAAAAGTATTGCATCAGTGACAGGTTGCACGCTGACAAAAGCGCGACAGGGGTGATGAAATACAGTGCGAAAAAGACCGGTTTGAAAACACTGGGCACGTTGCCGGTGCTATAATTCAATAAAGATGGATCTTTGCCGCATACGACAATCGACAGAGATTATCAGAACCCGCGTCGTGCAACAACAGCGGAAAGTGAAACCTTGGCGATTTATAGGTTTTTTCGCCCTGATCTTGGCCGCGCGTTGAAGAAATAATCCCCAGAATCGCCGGAAAGTGGAAGTTACCCGATTAGGTTGGACGCTCAGCTCGCCCGAAAACGCCCCGGGGCCTCAACTTAGTGCTTTAGGGGCGAATCTCGTTAGCCTGATCGATCGTGCTGAAGTGTCAGAGAATCTGATTTGTCTGTGTGAACCTTGGTGGGCTTGGGCGGTCTGATGTTAAGCAGCGGCAGCGACCGCGATGAAGTATCACCGGATTTTGCTTGCTTTTGGCGGGTGGATGCGTGTGAATTTTTGGCGAATCGGCCGATAGTCAGCTTTATCCGCATTGCCGTTTGTGACTAAAATGAGTTCGCGGGTCACGTTACGCGACGTGACAGTTACCAAGCTCGCTCGACAGCCCTTCTTAGGCTCGGCTGGCAGCGGGAGGTTTTTAAGAAAGGAGGTGTTTTGTGATTAGTTTCTGTATAAGCCAACGAGGTGGCTCTTCTTAATAAGGAGACCGGCGGGTGTCCTTTGACAGCCACCATTCTCGTTAGGATTTAAGAGACTGCGGATGAAACGTCTTCGGAATCATTTCCGTCGAAGTTTTATCGAACGCTTTCTGTTATCCAGAACGTAATGCCCATCCCTGCAATTTGTGGGGATGGGTTTTTTTTTCGTGTGCCGGGCATGTTTATTTGCTTGGGGTTTGAGTCCACCGTACAACCGGATTCAAGCTTGGTTACCCAGACAGGACGGCGAATCTTTTCCGCAGAGCGAAAAATGATATTGTTCAACAACTCAGAGCAAAAAGAATGTACAGCAGGGTAAAGAAAAAACTGTCCAGCTGTCCAAAAAAGAAAAAACGAGGCTGACCAGCGAAGCTCCCACTGAAAAACAGAAAGCAAGGCTGCCCCCTGCGCAGCCCTCAAATCTGACCCCTGCGCATCCCTCGAAAATCGCATTTACAAGTTTAATCAAGGCAAACAAAGTTATCGGTGCGAGATTCAAAATAGAACAAATTGGGGCTTTCTTCACTGGAAAGAAGTCAAACTACCGCCTATAGTTCAAGACTGACGAACAAGTTCCGTGCAAGGATGCACAAATTAATGGAAATTGGGTAAATCAACTCTCAACTGGATATCATCTATGATCATTCGAAAACACGTTTTTGGCTGCATTTTCAGCCTCTTTTTAATAGCTTTTGGCACTCAATCGGCCCACGCAGACTTGACGATCTTAATGTCTGATGATGGGATGGGTGGAGTAAACGTTGAGTTCATGGGCAGCGGGAACTTGGTTGCCGGTGGAGACTTCATCTACGGATCCACCGACGATTTCATCGGATTTCTCCCCGCAAATGATATGTTTACTGCGCCCGAGCCAGTGATCGCGGGCGGAACGCTCACTGAGGTAACCGCCTCACCCGGTGGATTCTTTAACCCGGATGACAGGATCGTAATTCCTGACCCAGGCTGGGTGGTCGGTGAGAGTCTGTCGACAGCGAACGGCACGGTTTTCAATTTACCCAACTTTGCATTCTCGAGCTTAACGATTGGGACTTATGTGCTGACACAACAGGGCGATGCCGATGTAGGAAATGTTTCTCTCATAGTCATGGCCGCTCCAGCACCCCTCAAAGGCGATGTCAACTTGGACGGCATAGTCAGCTTTTTAGATATCAATCCGTTCATCTTACTTCTATCCACGAACGGGTTCCAAGCCGAAGCGGATTGTGATTGTGATGGAGACCTTGACTTCTTGGATATCCAACCATTTATCGATATCTTAGCAGGAAACTAAACCGAGTAAATTAATTACGTTTTGAGATCCGCCGGAAGCGTCGTCAACTTTTCAAAGGTTGACTTCGCTTCCGGCTTTTTTCATGCGCCGCCACAAAGAAAAGACAAAATACTATGGTTCATCATTGACATTCATTAAGACCGTCGCTGGGATCTTTTACTGCTCGACTAACGGGCCACTTCGATACGATTTGATACTGATAGGAGGGAAGTTCGGTAGTCAATTGATAATTTAGCCATTGAGAAAACGCTTGCGAAAGGCAGCCGGTGTAATGCCTGCATTGTTTTTGAAGAAGCGTACGAAGTTCGTCGTTTCGGGAAACCCCAGCGACTCACCAATCGAGCTAATCGAATCGTCGCTATAAGTCAAAATCCTTTTGGCCTCAATCAGGACGCGATCAGTCACGACAGCCTTGGCCGACTTGCCGACGATTCGCAGACAACTACGATCCAGTGTTCGCTCGGAACATTCTAACTTTTTGGCATACCACTTTACATCTCTTCTTTTAGCGAATGTGTCTTCGATCAGATCAAGGAAATCTAAAAGTCTCTGATCGGGTTGTTTCGCATTCCCGCTAACGCTATTGGACAAAACAACCTCAAACGCAAACGCGATTGCTGAGCAGGCCAAACAACTGGCTGTCAATTCATGACCGTTGCCGGCGTCAAGCTCCCTGAGTCGCGTTAATTGCTGCTGGAAAAAGTGAGCCTGTTGCGGTTTCAGCGTTGTCACACGTGGCCAACAAAATCCCATTGTCGACCAACCAGAAGTTTCACTGGTAATTGCCGTCATCAATTCGTTGGGCAGTAGCTCTGGGCGAAACAGAAACAGCACGGCGTTGTTCTGTTTCATTCGAGTTTGAATAAAATGCTGAACTTGACTTGGAGAGACGTACACCATTTGGTTCTTCAAAAGATGGTGGACTTGAAAATCCAGCCAGTGTTCCATCTTCCCTTCGGTGACCAGCAAGATCATGTGAAAGCCGATCCGATGCGGTTTCAAAGGACTGTGTGGATGCCGGGGGCCCGAGTCCAGAACGTCGCTAACGGTTAGTACGTCGTAAGCTTTCCTCCGATTCTCATGCCAGACAACAAGCGGAGGCCCTGGTGCTTCGTGTCGTTTTTTGATCATAGGGTTTTCAGATTTGATCGTGATTGATTGCCTGGCATTGGGGAACCTATGGTCGGAAGTGCAAAAACTATCATTTTCAACATTAAAAGTCTAACGTCCAAAGCGTCGTGCTTTGAAGAACCCGAACCGAAAAATAGTCAGGAAAATCAAAATGAAGAACTTACTCAAATTGACCTTAGTCGTGGTTACCATGTTCGCCGTCCAGTACGAGTGTAATACGGCAAACGCCCAAGATGACGCCGATCTGTCAAACAAGGCGAAAGTGGTGGCTCTCCTGAAAAGTTTTAACACGGGCGACCGAGCTCCTATCTCTTACATCAACCCTAAAAAGTACACCCAACACAATCTAATGGTTAGAGATGGTCTTGCAGGTTTTGCTGAAGTCATGAAGGCCGCTCCACCACAGGGCTTTAAGTCCAATGTAATTCGAGCCCTAGAGGATGGAGAGTTTGTAGTTACTCACACTGAGTACGACTTTTTTGGCCCCAAAGTCGGATTCGATGTTTTTCGTTTTGAAAACGGTAAAATAGTGGAGCATTGGGACAATCTTGTCCCAATCGCACCCGCAAACCCAAGCGGGCGCACGCAGCTTGACGGAACGGCCGCAATCGTCGACCGGGATAAAACAGAATCCAATAAACGTATCGTTGAGAATCTGATCAATGATGTTTTTCTGAATGGAAAATTTGATAAGATCACTGACTATATCAGCACAACGACTTACTTGCAGCACAACTCCAACGTGGGCGACGGGCTGGAGGCACTGGCTGCTTTGGCCAGCGATCCAAACGCACCAAAAATGCGATACCAAAATCTGCACAAGGTGCTCGGGGAAGGGAATTTTGTGCTGTCGATCTCAGAAGGTTTGCTTGGAGACACACCGACTTCTTACTATGACCTATTCCGTCTCGAGAATGGGAAAGTCGTTGAACACTGGGATGTCATCGAAAGCATCCTGTCTCCAGAGCAACGTAAAAACAACAACGGCAAATTCAATTTTTCCCAAAATGGCAACAGCAACGGTGCGGCAACCGAGCACCTGCTTGATGGCACAGCATTGGACTACGTTTACGAAAATGGCGGTGGGATCGCCATTTCGTTCTACGAGGGTAAACTGAAGTACAAGTGGACTGCGGGGCCGCGGAAAGGCAACGGCAACCAAGACCTTGTCTATCGTTCGCGCGAAATTGCCGACAAGATTTTCGTTGTTAGTTGGCTGGAACAATCGCATCCGGACTACGTCACTTTGATTTTCAATTTCACCAACAATACAATGTACTCTTCTGGAATCCTGAGATATGGATCGGAGAACCAGAAAGTGGTTTTCGACCGTGGACGCATTGAGCGATTGGAAATGAAGGGCAACTGAGTCGGCAGTCAATCCTTGATCGCGGACTCACCTGATTCATTTGCTCTTAGCCGCTGGTTTGAGCAGGAAAAAGATTTCAGGAGCGAATGGCATTAACATCTTCGTAAGTCATTTAAAGGTTGGCAAAGATCATGTCCGTCAAAGACACTGCTCGTCGCCACGGACACAATCCGTTGAGCGTGTTCTGTCGACTCTTTACCGAACCGCCAGACAAAGTGATGCGGTTCATCTGCAAAAAACGTCCGCAAAGGAATCGTTAGGCTGAGCTCGCGATTTCAATGCAGACGCCTCATGTGAGGGCGTTTTAAACGATCTATGGCCGGGGCAAAGGCCAGTATTTCAGAAACTTAAACCAACTTTAGCGTTCGCTGTTGCGCGAATTGAAAAACCAAAACTAACCTTCGACGGACTACCGAAATCCAAAAGCGATTTCGCGGTCACCGCACTAAACTCTTACCACCTTTTCTGGTTCGTTCGCCGAATGCCGCCTGAATGCGGTACTACGAACGATTCATTTCAGCTTCGATTGACCACTAATTGTCAGCGAGGATTTCGATGAACGGAGCAATGTCCAAAAAGTTCACAGCACCGTCTTCGTTGGTGTCCGCTTGTTGGAGGTAAGTGTTGGACGACAGAAAAGATATAAACGGATTGATATCCAAAAAGTTTACTTCACCGTCTTGGTTGCAATCGCCCAAGATAAGAACGGGGGCGGTGATCTGGCTGACATACAGTTGGGCGTAGCCACCAATGCGAGAAATCCCATTTCCCGTACCTACGATGAAGTCAGCGACGCCATCCCCGTTGACATCCCCTGCGCTGCTCACTGAGGAGCCATACATTGAGTAATCGGAATCACCATCCAAGTGATAGAGAACGCTGCCATCAGCTCCCGAGAAAACGCGAGCAGTACCGGCGTCTGTGCCGTTATTTATATTACCTGGAGCCCCGACAAGCAGATCTGTGAACCCATCTCCGTTGACATCGCCTGCGCCACTGACTACCGCGCCAAACTCGTCGAAGCTTGAATCACCATCGAAGTCGTACAGAACTCTGCCGTCAGCTCCTGAGAAAACCCTAGCACTACCGTTAGCTTGGCCAAAGAGGTCCGTAAGTGGGGCCCCCACAATCAGATCCGCAAATCCATCTCCATTAACATCGCCCGCGTCGCTCACTGAGAAACCCAATCTGTCGAATTCTAAATCACCATCGAACTCGTATAGCAAGCTGGCGTCAATTCCTGAAATCACCCGCGCAATACCGGACTGCGAACCATTATTGCCAGCAAATCCTGCCCCCAAAATCAGATCATCAAATCCATCTCCGTTGACATCGCCCGCGCCGCTCACAGAAACGTTAGACAGGCTAATATCTGAATCCCCCTCAAAGCTGTAGAGAACACTGCCGTCGACTCCGGAGAACACCTGGACGCTTCCCCTAAACTGGCCATTGTTGTCATCACGCGCGGCCCCGACAATGAAATCATCAAACCCATCGCCATTGACGTCGCCCGCCCCACTGACTGAGGAGCCGAAAAAGTCTCCAGCTGAATTGCCATCGAAACTGTAGAGCACACTACCGTCGACTCCGGAGAACACCTGGGCACGGCCACTATCTCGACCATTGAGTCTAAAGCCCACCGCCCCGACAATGAGATCATCAAACCCATCACCATTGACATCGCCCGCACCGCTTACTGATCCGCCGAAACCCGTCCCGACTGATTCACCCTCGAAGGTGTGCAGAAGACTGCCGTCAACTCCTGATAGCACTTGGGCTCTTCCGGGAAAAAGGCCATTGCCATTTACTCTAAAACCCCTGGCCCCGATGATCACATCATCAAA
>CALDEW010000204.1 GCA_937942355.1 uncultured Pirellulaceae bacterium
ACGATGCACGGACTCAACCCCGATCAACTTGAAGCTGTCAACACGCTGACAGGTCCGCTGTTAGTGCTGGCCGGTGCGGGGACCGGCAAAACGCGCGTCATCACCTACCGCATTGTCAAGCTTATACAGACCGGCACTCCACGTGAGCGGATTCTGGCGGTCACCTTCACCAATAAAGCGGCCAACGAAATGCGGGAACGTCTGATGCCGATGATCGAGGTGAAGAAGAAACGTTCTTCGCCCAAGGACAAATTCAAACCAAAATATGCAAAGAATAAATTTGCCGAAGAGGAAAAGCAGCCAACCGTTTCCACCTTTCACTCTTTGTGCGTGAAGATCCTTCGCCGCCGCATCGATAGACTTGGCTATCCGCTCAATTTCACGATTTACAATCGAGGCGATCAAGAAAGCCTTGCAAGATCCATACTTCGCGAAATCAGCGTCAACGACAAAATGTTGGCCCCCAATCAGTTGCTGTTTTGGATAGGCAACTGGAAATGTAAATCTATCACACCCGACGACGCGATTGTCCAAAGCGAAAGCGATGTCCAACACCTGGCCGCGATCGCCTATCAGAAATATCAACGTCAACTCAAACTTTCGGGCGCGGTGGACTTCGACGATCTGCTACTACTTACAGAAAAACTTTTTCACGAACACGAAGATGTTCGACTCGAAGAAGCCGATCGGTTCGACCACCTCCTTATCGATGAATACCAGGACACCAACACCAGCCAATACCGAATCGTCAAAGCACTCGCTTCAAAACACCGCAATCTTTGCGTCGTCGGGGACGATGATCAATCCATTTACGGATGGCGAGGGGCAGAGGTGGAACACATTCTCTCGTTCCATCGCGACTGGACCGACGCCAAAGTGATTCGCTTGGAGGACAACTACCGTTCGACCTCGGCGATCATCGACTTCGCCAACACATTGATCAAATTCAATAAGACTCGGCACGACAAAGTCCTCCGTGCCGCACGTGCCGGCGGTGAAAAACCATCAATCGTGCAATATGAAAACGAGACCGTTGAAGCCGAAGAGGTTGTCCGATCAATATCCAAACGATTGCAGGACAAAGGACGTGAGCCGCGCGATTTCGCCATCCTATTTCGCACCAACGAGCAGCCTCGCCCGTTTGAGACAGAACTTCGTAAAGCAAAACTCCCTTACGTTCTGGTCGGCGGGATGTCCTTCTTTGATCGAAAAGAGGTGAAGGATATTTTGGCGTATCTGCGCCTCTTGGAAGATGAGCCGGATGAAATTTCGATACTTCGGATCATCAACACACCAGCACGCGGCATCGGTAACAAATCAATTGAAACCCTATTGAATCATTGCATCAAACAAAAGGTACCGCTCTGGGATCTCGTCACCGGAAAAGCCAAACGGCCCAAACTAACCTCTACCGTCATCCGCGGTCTCGACGCGATGGTGTCAACCGTTGAGCAGGTCAAATCGGCGATGGGCCGTGGTTCACTGGTCGATGTTGCCCGACTGATGATTGATCGGATCAATTACAAATCGGAGATCGCACGCATCTATCCCATTCCCGAGGATCGTGAGTCGCGGTGGGCGGTTGTGGAGCAAATCGTGAGTGCTCTTGGCGAATACGAACGGGGGGCTCGAAAACCGACGATGACCAAGTTCTTGGATAAATTATTGCTGGGCGACCAGAGCCCCGACGATGATAAGGAAAAACAGCTGAAGAAGAATGCGATCGCGTTAATGACGATGCACGCGGCGAAAGGTCTTGAATTCCCCGAGGTCTACATGGTGGGGCTCGAAGAGGGAATTTTGCCTCACCGAAGGTCGCTGGAGGATGATGACGCGGGCGTGCCAGAAGAGCGCCGATTGTGCTACGTCGGTGTGACACGGGCTGAAGAACTTCTTACCCTTTCGATGTCGTTAACACGGATGAAATGGGGCAAAGCCCGCGATACTCAGCCAAGCCGCTTCCTGTACGAACTGACAGGGCAGGCCGATCATCCCAACTACGCGCGGAAGCGTTAGTCGCCTTTCGGTCTCCGAAAGTGCGCTCACGCGCCAACGACCTCCGCTTCAACGGCCTCACAAACTCTATTCGAGTGTTGCAATCCGGAGATTTTTAATTGATGGATGGTGCGCATCATTGCGCTTGAGTGCTCTTTCGGGGACCGAAAGGCTACTATGGCTACGCCTTTTGGAAAAACATCAAGCATCTTTCCATTACATCGTCTTCCACGATAACCACGGCGCTATCACCGGGCTGAAGTTTGTCATCCGCCGCGGGTACGCGCACCTGTTCGTGCTGAACGATCGCCACCAGCAGGCACCGTTCGGGCAATCCTAGATCCTTGATCACCGATTCGGTAATCGGAGCACCGTCGACCACATCCAATTCAATGACATTGATCAATCCGCCGGGCAGCTTCGCGCGCGATAGGATCACTCCTTCGTTCAGATAGGACATGATCTGTTTCGCCATCACCGATCGTTCGCTGACGGCTTTATCAATGCCCAATCGGTCCAGTACCGGTTCGTAGTCCGGTTTTCCGATCACCGCCAACACTTGCTTAGCACCAAGATCGCTCGCTTCCACACCCAACATCATATTGACTTCGTCGTCGCCGGTGCAAGCAACAAAAACGTCGGCCGTGCCGACCCTCAGCTCCTCAAGGAAATCGCGCCCCGAGGCATCACCCTTTATCACCGTCGCCTTGTCCAGCAAATTGGCAAGCACTTGGCTGCGCTGTTCGTCGCGTTCAATCACCGTGACTTTAAAGATCTCCGACTCCAGCACGCGCGCCAGATGCAATCCCGTTTCGCCGCCACCACCGATGATAATGCGTTTTACTGTCCGGTCGGCCATTTTGAAAAACGCTTTAACTTTCACCATGTCCGAGGGCCGAGCGAACATTGTCACCCGATCACCGACTTGAAATTGATCGTCTGCCGTGGCGATCCACATTTTCTGCTCGCGCTGGATCGTGCCGATGCGAACATTGGATGGCAATCCCAACTCCCGCACAGGCGATTGAGTCAACTCACCTTGCTGGCCAACGACTAGTTCTTCCACCTGCAATTCGCCGCGGGCGAACTGTTCAACGACCACCGAACCTGGCCCGCGAATGCTACGCGCCAACTCGATCGCCGATAAGTGCTCTAACGAAAGTATGCGGTCGATCTTGAAATGCAACTGATAGTCAAAGGTGCTCAGATCACGAAAAACGGGAGCATACACACGCGCGATCGCACGGCGAGCCCCCATCGACTTCGCCATGCTCGCGGCCACGATGTTGACTTCATCAACTCCGGTGACGGCCAAACATATGTCCGCCGAGGTGATACCGGCTTGGAAAAGGACGCTGGACTGAGATGCCGATCCGCAGATCGCGCGGACGTCTAATTGGTCGTTGATCGCAGCTACCTGTTCGGCGTCCACGTCGACTACGGTGATGCTATGTTCAGCCCGACACAGCAGATCAGCGATCGACCAGCCTACGTTTCCCGCCCCCAACACAACGATATTCATACAACCGACTCAGCTTAACGACCAATTCTCAGATGGATTGAATTTATCATACGCCAACTTACTGCCCGAGGGGAGCCTCCTTGCCACATGGCGGGGAGGCTTGTTAAATACCCTGACGCTGCGAATAATGGTCTGCCCCGCAGAACGAGATTAAGTCGAAGAAGGTTTTCATCTTTCGATGTTGACCCATCGCGATCGTTTTATGAAAATCGTGCGAAAGCCTCCTGAAACCAAAGAGGCAAGGAATCTTGCTGCGCGGTTCGCAGTGGTTGATTATACGACCGATGAAAGTGAGCAAGTGAAAGCGTACGATCTTTCGCAGGACTATTTCCGTTTCATGTTTGTCGACCAAATGGAACCGACCACCAACCATAGCGAGTAGCAGATCCGCCATTGCATCATTGATCGAAAAATCACGTAAGGCACACGCAGCAAAGCAGGGCAACGCTACAACGAAAGAATGTGGACAGCGATCGTCACTTGCAAAAAGCAGGACCAAAACTTCTTTACATTCCTAAAAGAATCAATCGAAGCAAAACTGAACAAAACAAAGCCACCTCGACTGTTGAACCCGCAAATTACGTGAACGGTTACCAAATATTCTTCTGGTTCGGGACTTGGAAATTTCCTAATAACATTTGAATATAACAACGCAAATTGCTGAAATTCCACTTCCATCAGAAGCAGGACAAGCTCAATCTGCGGATGATCCAAACCTTGGCCAACGAATTCGATTGCCCGATTGGTTGTTCCGGCCACGAAACAGGGCTGACACCTACGGTTGCTTCGGTCGCGCTGGGCGCGTCCTTTGTCGAACGTCACATTACCCTCGATCGCGCGATGTGGGGCAGTGACCAATCGGCATCGGTTGAACCGGTGGGACTTAGACGGCTGGTGAAGGACATCCGTTTGATTGACCGTGGTTTAGGAGACGGAGTCAAGAAAGTCTACGACAGCGAATCGGTTTCGCGATCGCGTTTGCGGCGCGTTAGTGATTTGCCTCCGTCGTCTTCGAATTAGCCACTGGTGAAAAGATCGCTTGCACGTATCGACGCACAAAGGGAATCGCTGCCAGCGCTGGAATCAGAGATCGCGAAATCATTAGCAAGCCGACAGCGGCGGCAGGCTCGGGGCCCATATAGGCAGAGAACAGATAGATTGTCGCCGCATCACGGGGACCGATTCCGCCCAGCGTAAACGGAACCAAGCCGCACAAGAGTATCACCGGTGAAAGTGCCAAACCCGCGGCGAAAGGAACATGCGCACCCACGGCAACGGTGAACAGCCAAATCTGCGTCAGGTGCAATAACCAAAGCCCAATTGAGAACAACACAATCCAATTAACTTTTGAGCCCAGGGCGCGGTGGAGGTCGGGCCAACCTTGTGCAATGGAATTCAGCTTCTCGCGACGACGAAAGAAATCAAACGACTGCAGCTTGGCCAGCAATCGAATCGAGAATCCGCCTGTGAAAAGAAACGCAGCACTAATGCCCCATAACCCCAACGCGGGAACCAGCACGGGGTTCAACTTGTCTCCTCCAAAACCTGACAGCCAAGCCGCGAGACACCAGCTAGAAATTGCAAACGCGTCACAAAGCCGCTCAAAAACGACCACTGAAACTGAAACACCTGCCGACACTTCTTGAGTTCCATAGAGAAAATAACTTTTGCTCAGATCGCCCAACTTGGCGGGCAAAAACAGATTCAGTGCGATAGCAACAACCGTCATCGCGAAAGCGTCGAAGTAGGAAAGGCTGCGATCGCTTGTGGAGGCCCATTTAAATCGTAACGCGTTGGCCATTGTGATCGGGATAATCAGGCTCACTGAGATCAACAACCACATTGGATTGGAAGCCCAAAGAATCTCAAAGATCGAACTAAAATCTAACTTACGATACAGCAAATAGAGAATCGTCAAACTGATCACCGCGCTGATTAGCTTCGCGGCAGATTTTTCACGGGCGAGCAACCAAAGACGTTCGGTGGGACGGGTCTTCATGAGCAAGTTCCCTCTTGGCCTTTTGATTGCAGGCCACTAGACAGCAATCGCTCAATCGCATTCCGGGCGTTCTCCGCCAGCTGCTGCGAAGACGTCGAATAACTTGCATCGTAGCGACCAAAGCGTTGCCCCCAGTCTTGTGAGTAAAACTGCGCCATCTGCTCCAGTGAAACTTCATTGACCGTTTTCACAGGGCTGGGAATGACCGCGTTTTTGACAAAACCGTATAGATCGGCGCGCGACGCAGGCAAAACGGAAAAATCTTTCATCGGGATCAGTGGCACTCCTGCTTTAAGCACCCCAAGATTGACGTTGCTGTTTTCGTCGGTGATCACCCAATCGCATTGACGGGACAATTCATCAAGCGGCATCGTCGGATCGGTTTCAATGACTCCGCTCATATCGGGCAGTTCTGAAAACAACCTCGATCTGCCAAGCATGTTTGGATGCCACCGAATGAGGATCCTCTTGGGTCTGAATTGCTTGCGGCAGTCCTCGATGAGGCTGACCAACTGTGGCCAGCAAACCACTTTCGGCATAAAAATACCCATGACAGGTTCTTCGCTGAGTAACCTCCGCGCGTTCATTGGCTGGGACTCTCCCTCGGCACCGCAAAACAGAACTTGCCCTTCGACAGGGCCCATCGCTTGGTAACTTTCCAACGCGGCTTCTCCCTCCAAAATGGAGAGCGTAAATTGCAGACGCGGCGACACAGGCGTCGGGTAAGCGTGCGACATAAAAACGGTCGGCACAGCAAAAACGCTTGCCGCTCGCGCGAAAGCCAGCGGTTCTGGATTTGAATCGCTAGAGACGAATACGCCGTTGGGCTTGTAGTGGTCCAAGGTTTCTAAAGCACGTACATAACAAAACAGTGCACTGGCGGCTCTGCAGCTGACCAGAAAGTCGTATCGGCGATTCAAACGGTTTAGCAATGGGAGAAAACGTTTCCACACACTTACCCGCGCGACTCCCTTGGCCAAACGAAATAACGCACGGGGTTTGAAAATGCCAGCGGCCCCCGTCTGCAACCATAAAACACGTTGCGGTGCCAACCAAGCGGCGAACTTGTTTCCTTGCCTTACTGCGTTTTTGTGGATGGCGACAATCAAAGGAAGATGCTTTTCCTCAGCCAAGACATCCGTGGCTGCATAAGATTTTGCACCAAAGACAAAAATCATCGCCGTGGAAAGGAAGGTCTTGCGGAAAATTCGATGCGTTTGCCAGACCAAACTGACGATTAGGTTGTGCGTGCGCACATGCTCGAACAGGGCTTGCCGCACCGGGTCCGAGTCAGCGTTCACAACTTCTCGAATCGTCTTCAGGAGTTGAATTTTCATGCCGGAATCTTGACCAACTGGCTTATTTCGATTCGCGATAAGGAAGATTTTGCTGGTATCTTGCCAAGCGTTTTTCAAAAGCAACCTTCGTGTTACCAGAAACCATTTTGACCGCTTGTTCTTGCCACTTTATCGCCGCCGCAAACTGTCCGGCTTCGGCATGCGCTGCGGCCAAGCCATCTACCATGAAGGGGTTGCCCTGATTAAGCACAAGCGCATGCCTGGCATGCAAGATCGCGCGCTTTCCATTACGCAATTCGTCTTCGGGGGCGGTCGCCATGATCCAAGAAATTCCGTGGTGGACACCACCATTGTTGGGCTTGCGTTTGACCGAAGTTAAAAAATGCTTGAGCGCTTCGGCTCTGCGCCCAAGCGCCAGCAGCGCGACGGCTGAGTGGTAGTTTGCAGGAAAGTCATTCGGGTTGATTTCAAGCACTTTTCCAAACTGACCTAAAGCTTCGGCCTTTTGTCCCGATGCGCTCAGGGTGATCCCGAGTTGAATGTAAGCACCTACAAAGTTTGGATCGCTCTCAATCGCTTTTTCGAAATACTCAATTGCCTCTTGGCTTTTCCCCTGTGTCCGCAGGCAGACTCCAATGTTGGTTTGTGCGTCGGCAAACTGGGGCCTGAGCACCAGCGCTTTCACGTATTGCTCGACCGCCTCGGTCCATTGTTCATTCAGCTGGAACGCTCTGCCTAGGTTGTACTGCACTTCGGCTCGACCGGTCGCCACGGTTGCCGCCTCTTGGTAAAACGGAATCGACTCTTCGACTCGCTCAAGCGCCAGAAGCGCGTTGCCGGCATTGTTTTTGGGAAGGAAGCTCTCCGGGACAATTCTAATCGCTTCTTTAAAGTGAACCAACGCCTCTTCAGGTCGTCCCGATTCCAACAGCACGTCACCCAAATTATTATGGGCCGTGGCGCTTTCCTCTGTCACCGCCAACGTGTGTTTCCAAAGCGTTTCGCTGTTGCGCCAGACGGCGACCTGGCGTCCCGTAAACGTTATGCATCCAAACAAAACCAAGCCAACCAAACCACCGACGGCGAGGCGATAGATAGGATTCCGTTCCACCCACCACGCTAACTGCCACGCGATCATAATGTAAATACCCAACAACGAGACATACATGTAGTGATCGGTCATGGCAGTCATCTCACCCATTTTCAGGATGCCGATGACTGGGACGAGCGTGCCTAAATACCACAGCCACCCCACCAGTAAATGCGGAAACTGTTGGCGAAAACGAAACACCATCACGGTAACGCCAATTAACAACACCAGCGCACCGACGACATCTAAAATTTGAAACTGCTCTGGAAGTGGATAAAGCGCTGCCAGATTCTGGGGCCAGACCATATTGCGAAGGTACAAAGCATAACTCTGCGCGGCATTGGCCAATCGAGCCCACAAGGAATGGCTTTCGAGCGAGACAACCGACCCCATCGAACGCTGGCACAAATAGGCCAAACAAACTGACGCCAAGGCTAAAACCAATAGCGGAACTTTCTCAAGGATAAGCCGACCCACCGAACGATGTACTGGTTTGGCCGCGCTGTTCCGGCGACGCAAGTCAGGTGCAAACGCAACTCGATTCAGCGGCCACCAGTCCATCAGAAGCAACACAAATGGAAGCGTGATCAAGGTTGGTTTGGCCATCAGGCCGATCGCAAATAACAGCACGACCAGTAAGTATCGCGGTGCCCCACCTTTTCGAGAATAACCATGGTATGCAGACATCACCAACAGCCAAAACAACAGACTCAAGGGCTCTCGCAAATGCGCCACCCAAGCGACTGACTCCACCGAAAGTGGATGGAGTGCATGAAGTCCAGCGACCATAGCGCTGGGCCAAAAGGATTCGGTGATTTGCCACAACACCGACAACAACAAGAGAGCCACAACCACATGCAACACAACGCTGACCATATGATGCGATCCGGGATCAAGCCCAAACCTCTCGCAGTTCCATTGGTGCACCCACCAGGAAACTGGGTGCCATTGACCGGGGCCATGGATTCCAAAGGACCACTGAAAGTTTTCCGCGCTCAAACCACTGGCAACATAAGGGTTCTGGTAAACAAACACCCCGTCGTCCCAGTTGACAAATTCGGCCTGCCGAAGTGGTGAATAAACAGTCAACGTCGCCAATGCCAAAGCAAAGTAGACGAATGCGATCCTCTTTGGAGTGGGGCGACCTACGTCCGCTGGAGAGCGCATTTTCGTTTTTCGGCCGATTGTTTTTCCCTCTCGTTGGCGATCGAACATAAGCCTAGATACTGTTTGTAATAGTTTGGTGGCCAGACGCTGCAGGTAGGTTGCAAAGTTTGTCGGCGGCTAACGATCCAATGGTACTCAATTCGGTTGAGAAAACGCAATCTCGTTAGCGGAACGGCGCGAGGCGTCCGGTTCGCAGCGCAACGTTTTCACAATAGATCTGGCAAAGACTCTGCAACCTGCGGCTCAAGTAAGCTGATCAAAACAGATTCGACAAACCCCTGAAGCTTCAGAATCACCCTATCTGGCGGGCAACGTTGATACCACTCAAAGACAAGGTTAATGCCGGCAAACTAAAAAGATTTTCCGCGCTATCTTACGTGGGTCGCCGCTTTGCAATAACCAACACTTTGGACCTTTGTCGCCTCATGAGCCAATTCATCTCAATAACCCGGCTATTGAGCACTATCGCTGCATTACAAACCCCTTCAAGATATGGCAAATTTCGCGCAATATAGCACTAACGGC
>CALDEW010000205.1 GCA_937942355.1 uncultured Pirellulaceae bacterium
TCGGACAACATATAATAGCCGTCGAACTTCATCAGCGGATTGGCATTGAAGATCAGCGTATGTAGCGTCGCGGTAATAATGACGTTGCCAGCATGATATTTCAGCGGCCCGGGTTCAGCCGCAGCCCAAACCATACATGCAATCGCAGCGATAAAGACCTCAACCAGCATCCCCGCTGCAGCGACCACAATACGGTGCCATTTATTGATGAACCGCCACGAACTAGTGACGTCGACATAAGGCAATGGAATTAGCAGCAGTAACAACATTCCGCACGAATGAACTTGTCCACCAAACTTTTTGCAGGCAATACCGTGAGCTGATTCGTGAAACAGTTTCAGCACCAACCACGCTACGCCAAACCACAACACGTCATTGGAGGAAAAGCTGTCGATTCGATTGAGGACAAACGAATCCCAGTTTTTCAACAGTTGAAAAAATCCTGCCACAACGACAATGACCCACAACATCGCGCCGCCAGAACTGACCAACCAACCGAAATAGCGCGTCATCGTTTCGATCAGGCTATCCGGATTGAACAGGGGCATTCTCAGCATGATCGGATTCAATAGGGATGTCGACTGACGCATGGCGACATCTTCAGCATGTTCCTTTCGCGAGACGTTCCGCGATTTTTCCGACTCGACCAATCCCGACTCAATCGCCCATTTGCAGAGATTGGCGGCCTCTTGTTCGTCGAGCGCATTAATTCGAAGAATCGTGGCCGTTTGCATTAGCGCTTGGCTGACCGTTCGGCGCCCGTCAAGCAACGATAAAAAGGTGTACTGCGGCAGCCCGATTTGAAAGAACTTTGCGGTGGCTTCATTCTCAACCAGGTAGGTCACGTCCTCGCCGGATTGGCGCATTGTAAACCTGAGACTTTCGCGCGCCTTGAGTTTCGCTTGGCCGAATTGAAAAGTTTGTTCGTTGGCGAGCATGTTCGTACGGTTTCGAAAAGATTCGTCAGTGGACGTCTGGTTTTAAATGAGAGTCCGCTACTAAGTTCAGCGGCAGGGCGCTAGCCGCTGGTTCGTCGCCCTAGGTTTTCCCGATGCTTTTACTCTCCACCGGGCAACCCGCGGCTCAGTTCGTCAGCCGCCCTTACCACCATGTCAGCCGCGACCTCAAATAATTGATGGGTTTGTGAAACAGCGACCACCCCAGCGATCGTTTTTCGGCGTCGATACGAACGACCCCTTTCATTCCGGGGCGCAACATCTCTTCAGGGTTTTCAAATTTCAGTTCCGCGACAAAGATGTTTTGAGCATCACGGATCTCCGAACGAGGATGGATGCGCTCGATGACAGACTCCCGAGGGCGATCTTCTTGCCCTTCTATCCAGACGGTAACCGGGTGGCCTTTCTTCACCTGCGAGGCGTCATCGGCAGGAATCGCGATCTCAATTTTCACGGGATCCAGTGGCCCAATCTCAAAAAGGACCTGTCCCGTTTTTACCGACGCGGCTTCGGCGCGTTCCAATGAACCACTGAGAACGACGCCAGAGATGGGACTACGAATTTTTAAGTGATCTTGTTTGTACTTCAACACTTCTTCTTCAGCGGTCAGCCGCCGGTTTTCCAATTCCGCCAGGAGCGTTTTGGGGATGTTGCGATCAGCCAATTCAATCGCGCGCTGACGCAGGGATTGCTTTCGTTCCGAAGACACGCCCAGCAGTTCCCAGCGAATGGTTCGTCCATCAATTTCCGCCAGCACCTGATCTTTTTCCACTAGGTCGCCTGGTTCAACGAATCCGGATTCGACCAAACCGTCAAACGCAGCCACCGCGAAACGCCGCAGCACCGGTTCGACGGTGCAATTGCAACGAACCTTGTAAGTGATCGGCACTTGCATCAACAGAAAGAACGAGAGCAAGGAAATGGGAATCATTAGCCGTGTGAAGAATTTTGTTTTTCGCTTAAACAGCGACCACATTCGTTTCAAACGACTCTTTTGGGCGCGACGAAGCAGATCAAGCGCACCCGAGATGTGTGGCGTCGCGGTGTCGATAAACCGACCGAAATGTTCCGACGCCAGCTGCGCCTGCGAACCGGTAAAGATCCAACTGCCAATCGCGTCTTCGTCGTCATCGTTGGCTAAGGGTTGGCTGATCGCAGACTGACTTTGGACCGTCGAAGCCAACTGTTTGTGCGCTAATAGAAGATGTCCATTGTCGGTGTCAACGGCGGGGTAGGTTCCTTGCTGATCGCGCACGACAGATTCATAGAGCGCTTGTTGATAGTCTTTGCAGGTACGTGAGGCACGATCAATTTTTGCGATGCCAGAGATGGCGTTGAGTTCGAGTTTGCGTTTCTTAAACAGGCCGATCGCAACACTTTCGCAGCCCAGCAAACTGACTAGTTCGTTGGATATCATTTCGCAGGCCGATTTTACCGTATCGCTTTTCTCGATCTTTCCCACCAACTCCATAATGGCGGCCAAGGAATTTAGCTGCCACATTGAATTGTTCAATGAAGAATTTCTGCGAACCAGTTGCAGCGCTGACACGACTTTTCGTAGCTTTGCAAAGGTCGAAGTGAGATCGTCACTATTCTTCAACGTGACCATGAACAGCTCGGGTTGCTTCGCGCTTCTCAAAGAGAGAAACACCACCGGCAGGCCTTCAAGGCACTCCAGTTGCAAAACGCTGGGGCTCTCAGATTCTACGAATTCTTGGAGTTGGTCGCCGCATTCCTGTACCAATGCACCGTTGGTGGGTACTCGTCCGGTCGCTCGGTCCGCCGTGAGCGTCCACAGTTCATTCTCGCGCAGGATATGAGCGGCACCAACAGCCTGCGCGGCTTTGATCGCGATCGTCCTCAGGGCTCGATCGGCTGTCGAGTTGTCCGCGTTGCTTGTGACAATCTGAAGCAGTTCTGCATCGAGAGTAGAATCGTTGGCGCGACTTTTTGGATTGCGCGCGAAACGTCGAGCGTCGATATGAGGAGCCTTCACGCCAGTGCTGGAATGAGTTTTCCCACCGGACGCCGACTTAGCCGAGATTGGCCGGTGGCTTCCCAAATTCGTCAATTTCGAATTTGTTGTGCTGTCTGACGTCTTCATTGTTTGTTGTCTTTAACCGGATCTCGATATTTTAGGGGGCATGTCGGCCTAGTAAAAGTTTGATGTCACGGAACTAACGAACCTGCCGGAGATTGAAATTGAAGTGCGCCCGCCGCTCAGAATTGTCTTCCAGCGCGTCGTGATTGCGCCAAAGACAGGCCGCGCCGCTGCGAATTCGTAAATCTTTGTTGTCAATCACGACTTCGACCCGGCCCGTGCCACTGTCAGGGTCAATCACTGGCGAGACGAATTTTACAAACGCCTTTTCCGCCGTAAGGCTGTCTCCCACTAAGACTTCAACTTCGTCACCAGGTTGTACGCGATCAAGCGTGGCTGCATCCAAATAGAACCGGACCTTCAGTTCGTCAATCCTGACAATCGTTGCGTATTGAGGTTCAGTAGTGGAAACGTGTTCGCCCAATTGCTTATGTACAATCGTGACGAATCCGTTGATGGGACTCTTGATCGTCCGTCGGTTCAACTGAGCGCGGCTGCGATCGACCTCGATTTTATTAAGTCGAAGTTCATCGTCGGCGGCTTTGAGTTCGGCCAAGGCGTTGACATACTCTATATGTTTTTGCTGCACTTCGTAGTTGTTTACGTGGCCTCCGTCGATCAAGGATTCGATGGTTTCCTTTTGAGCCTTCAATAGTTCGACTCTGGAAGCCGCAGCGTCGCGCACGGCTGTTGATTCCGATCGCGCCACAGCGATCTTTTCTGCGTGAACCAAGACTTCATTGTCCAGCACCGCCAACGACTGTCCGACAGATACGGCGTCGCCTTCTTCAATGAACGCTTTGACGATTACTCCACCTTCGCTGCTGGCGACGACCGATTGTTCGATCGGTTCGGTGAAACTCTTGGTCACGACAGCTTGGCTCTCAGCAAGCTGCGCGTTGCAGAGGGTGCAACTGAGCAGTAGCAAGGCCAAGCACTTAATTTCAAGATTGGGCATGCGGGCTCACACTGTTTAGGGTTCGCCGGAATCGGCTACGGTCGGAAAGAACAACAACGGTGCCGCTTGTCTTATTCGGACACCACAGGCAGAGCGTCTTCGATTAGAAAGTCGTCACCACCAGAACCCTCTGGTTCGGATTGATTGTTGGAAATAAACCCCGGCGTCGACGATGTCGGCACTACGGGATCCCTATTTGCAGGACTAGTGATCACGCTGCCTACGGGGTCAAAGCTTCCTTGGACGGACTGGGATGAGTCCGTTTGTTGGTCAAAAATGAAATTGTCTGTGCTCTGGATGACAGAGGTGCTTTCATAATTCTCAAGATGCTGAGTCGCCGAAGCACCATGCTGTGTCGAAACGTTTTCTATTGTGTCCGCAGAATGCCCCTTGGAAACGATCAAGTCGTCGCCGGCACAGCTGTCACTGGTGCGATTGATGGATACATTTTCGGCGATCAAAAGCGTGCCGTTGGCCTGTCTTAAGTTGATCATGGCCAAATTGTAATTTAGCACTGATGTCACGTATTCACGTTCGGCATTGGTGACGCGCTCTTGGGCCCGCAACAGCGATTCTAAATTCAAACCTGATTGGCCAGAACCGTCGATCATGCTTTGCCAACGGACTTCGATCGTTTCTGCTTCGGCTTCGGCGGCAACCAGGGATCGTCGTCGCGCCGCGATTTCCTGATACGACGTTTTCAGTTCGCGGACGGCGATGTCGACTTCTGTTTCTACCGCCGCCAAAGCTTGTTCGTACTGCGACTGAATTTGACGCATCTCTATTCGTCGTCGGCACATTCGTGCTCGTGCCAGTCGATTGCCGATGGGAAATTCGTACTGAAGCCCGACGGAATAACTAGGACGGCCTTGGGAGAATTGATTGGTGAATGCCTGTCCAAAATCGCTGTCACCGTCCAAGCCACTTAGGTATCCCTGCGTCACCAAATTCAGCACCGGCAACAACTCGTGCTGTGCCACACCCAACCGCGTCGAACCAGCTTTTACCTGTTTGATTGCGGCCATGATCTCCGGACGATGGACGGCCGCCAACTGCAACTGACTGCGCAGGTCAACATCGATGAAACCCTGTGTTGGGAATTCTTGGGGTACTAGCTCCGCTTCGTCAGACAAACGCAACTCGGGAGCATTGATCAATCCACGTAGACGCGTTTCCTGGTTGATCACAGCGGTGCGCGAGCGAATCAGATCTGACCGCCGCGTTTCCAAAGCCGATGATGCTAATACGAGTTGGGTGCGTTGTGCGTCCAGAGATTGTCTGGCCTGTAATAGGTCGACAATGTCTTTCGTTTTCAAATACAGCCGCACCTGCTGCGCCAAATAGGCGCGTTCTTGATAGAGAGCGTAGTAGCTTCGAGCAACCGTGAAAAGTTCCGTCTGCAAAGTCGCTTTGAAATCATCATGAGCCACGCCGGCATCGATGTTGGCCAACATCACAAGGCTGTTGTTGTAGGCACGTCCTCGGCCTCGCAGCAACGGTTGCGAGTACGAAATCGTGAAGCGACCGTTGGCTTGGTCGTTAGGAATAAAGAAAGTGGAATTATTATCCTGAAACCCAAAGGTTTGCCCGATGTCTAAGAATCCACCGCTGCGAGTCCGCTTGCGAACGCCGCTACCGTACTGAAATGTTTGTTCGTTGAAACGAGTGGCCGTGCCACCTGCGGTCAAAGTGTTGCTGATTGGTTCGCTGGTGTCGTTCCAAGCGCTATCCAAATATCGAACCCAGTCGAAATCCGAATCTGCTTCGGTGATCGCCGTTTCACGGATCAGAGGATTTTGCGCGGCGATGCGAATCTGTTTCGAATACTTCACTGCCAAATACATTAGCGAATGAATGTCGGTGGGGATCGGCTCCAGCTCTTCGCGCTGTTGCTGAGAGACATGCCGGTCCCACCAAGGAGCTTCCAGCTGAAGATCCATCGCCGCAGATGCTGCGGTAGGCTGATTTAGATCAGCATAAACTGAGGATATATTGAACGCTGTGTGACTCTTAGTTCCGCTATTAACTTGGGCGAATGCTGTTGTCGCAGTGGCAATTCCAGCTGCGATTGCGCAGCCAAAGCGAAACAGAGATTTGGAGATAGGCATTGCGGGTTCCGCCTGTCATAAAGAATAGAACGCAACCGAAAGCTGTTTGTAAGGAAGGAAGTTTGCTTTCGAAGCGATAAACGCATATGGCGATGATTGTAAAAATACTCACCGATGGCTTACTCCTAATTTTCGTCGCAGGGAGAGCATTTCTGAAAACAAACATAATCACTACAGGTGAAATTCGACCGTTTGAGAAGGTCGCTTGTAAAGCTGTTCTGCTATTGAGGGTTGCTCTTTTAATGCGTGCTCAAGTCGCCATCACATAGAACAGAATTCTTGACTGATCCTCAAAGCCTTTAGATTGGTTTTGCTTGCATCAGTTAACTAACGAATTCAATTGGTTTTGCTTCGTGCCAGCGTCCGCGAACGGATTTGCCGATTAGGCAGACCGTTCAGTTCAGTTAAACCATACGATACGACCAACCTACTTCGATTGTGACTCGCAGACGTATCGCCATTTTCTTATAGCAACTTGTCGTGTTGTTATCCCGATAAATTAATCTAGGGCGTTCTTTTTATCTCAGGTCCGCCAGATTATTAGGGACTCTTTAGGCACACGTCGCTACCAGTCCCAATGTTGGAGGGTGCGGTATTGAATGAGAATTTTCAATTCGCGCTTTCAAAAAGCGGCCAACACTTCCTCGCTGAGCTTCCCATTTTTTGATGGATCATAAATGCTAAACCACAATTTCTCTGCTAATTTTCAATCCTATATGGAAGCATTGGAAGATAGAGTCCTCTTTGATGGCGTTCCTGATGCAGCGATCATCGTGCCCGCCGACAATGCGGCCGGCCAAATGCCTCCGGCGGTGACTCAGCCTCTCCATCAGGCCGACGTCGATTTTTCACAGGAGTTGATTCTGGTTGACGAGGGCGTTGAAAATCGCGAAGCACTTTTGGCATCTATCATCGAAGCCAATCCCAACAGCGGATTAGAGATCCGCTTTCTCGATTCCAGTCGCAGCGGCATCGACCAAATTTCAGAAATTCTCAGCCAATCCGATCAAAAATACGATGCGATTCACTTGCTCTCTCACGGTAGTGATGGACAAATTCAGCTGGGAGATACGGTACTCACCGACAGTAATATTAGTCTTTACGCTGATCAAATTTCGAGTTGGTCGGAATCGCTCTCCGATGATGCCGACCTGCTGATTTATGGATGCGACCTTGCGGCGACATCTCAAGGCCAATCATTTGTGCAATCTATGGCAGCGGTGACCGGGGCTGATGTTGCAGCCTCAGATGACCTTACCGGGCACGAGTCGCTCGGCGGCGATTGGGATTTGGAATACTCAACCGGCCATATCGAAAGCGATGTCGTTATTTCCAGACAAGCGCAAATAGAGTTCGTGGGCGTGCTGAACACAGTTTCGGGAACTGTCTTTGCAGACACCAACGACGACGGTACCAACAATGGTGAAACGGGTATCGACGGCGTTACGGTAACGGCGTTGGATGCCACGGGCTCGGTTGTGTCGACTGCGGTCACTTCGGGAGGTGGAAGTTACGTGTTGAACAATCCTTCCGACGAAGCGGTGCGGATTGAGTTCAGTGATTTCCCGGCTGGCTATGGGGTTTCGACAGCCGATGGTGCGGCGGATGCAAATACCGTTAGCAGCGTCGCCTTCATCGATGCCAACGCTGGGAATGTGACTGCGAACCTTGGGCTGCGCGTGGTGGACGATGCGACCTACCCCGAGTTGGAGATTGGTAATCGAGTCTGGTTAGACGCCGACAGAGACGGTATCCAGGACGCGGGTGAACAGGGTTTACTGGCAGTTACCGTCAGCCTCTATGACGTCAGTGACCCCAATAATCCGGTGGCGGTGGGATCTACCTCCACCGATGCAGATGGGCAGTACTACTTCAACGACTCCAATGTGTCTAATCCGGATGGTTCGGCGGGGCTGAAACCGTTGACTGATTACGAGGTCCGATTGGGGGCGTCTAACTTTGGTTTCCTCAACCCGCTCGATGGGTTAAGCGTAACTTTACAGAATCAAGAAGCTATTCTGGTTGCTTCGACAACACAGACCGTCACAGGAACAGCGGGCGTGCCGCAACAGATCGACGTTCTGGCGAACAACAATCTAGAAGCTGATGGACGTAAGGTAATTCTCTCCAATGTGATAGGAGGGACTGCGACTGTCGATTCCGATGGATCGGTTACCTTTGTTCTCAGTAATGGCTCCACGTCTGGAAGTTTCGATTACGAAATTCTTGAAGACCGCTTGGACAATGACGCTATTGGTTTGGACACCGACGGAAATGGAGCCGATGATCTGGCCGTTATCGCGTTCACGTCCAAAGCCAACGGTAGCACGGACCACAGCTTCGATTTCGGCGTGGCCAATATTGAAGTTGACCGAGGCGACCTTCCTGATTTTTACAACACTTCGGCCGCGCGTTTGGGACCTGCCCATATTATTGACGGATCGACCTACTTGGGGGCGTCTGTTGATGCAGACGGCGTAGCCTCTCCGTCCAGCGATGGGCTTGGCGATGATAACAATGCTACCGACGATGAAGATGGCGTCACGTTCGACACACCGCTTCAAGCCGGTCGTCTCGCTCACATTTCGGTCACCGCGTCAACAGACGGATATCTAAACGCTTGGATAGATTTCCAAAGTGCAGGAGTGTTGGGAGAGGTGTCAGTGACGCACGTCAACGGAACGGCGCTTCCATCCCCGACCGACATCAATGACTTTATGCTCAACTCAGGTACGACACAATTGACGATTGATGTGCCTGTCGACGCCAGAGGCGAAATGGCGGCTCGGTTCCGTTTCACCGCAGACCCAATGGGATCCAGTCGTTCTACGACCGGAACCGTTGGCAGCGGAGAGGTTGAAGATTATGTGCTCGCTGCAATCGGAAATTTTACGTTTAATGATCTAGATGCAGACGGAGTTCAAGACTTCTCGGACACCGCTTTGGGGGGCGTTGTTGTTAATCTTCTGGACAACACGGGTAGCCCTGTGCTTGATGCTGCGGGAATTCCAATTACGACCACTTCTGATTCTCTCGGTCGCTACGAGTTCCAGGGTCTACCCGATGGTAGTTATCAAATCGAGTTCGTTGCCCCCAGCGGTTTACAGCTTACCACTCAAAACGTGACGATCGACGATAATGACAGCGATCCTAACCCGGCGACTGGGATTACCAATACCTTGTCGGTTTCCGCGGGTGTCACTAACAATACCGTAGATGCGGGTTTCATCCCCCAATCCGCGGCGGCAGCTTCTCTTGGCGACTACGTTTTCTTTGACGC
>CALDEW010000206.1 GCA_937942355.1 uncultured Pirellulaceae bacterium
TGGCGATCGGCAGCGAGCGTTACTTACCCTATCAAGATACCGTCGCGCCGCAAGAAATTCTCACCCAAGCCAACGCGATCCTTGGCCAAGGCCAAATGTCACTGGCCAAGTATCTTTGGATTGTCGATGAAGCGTGCGAACCGAATTTAAAAGCGGCCGACATTCATGCTTTCTTTCAATGCGCCTTAGCCCGTGTGGATTGGAAACGTGATCTGCATTTTCAAACGAAAACCACCATCGACACGCTAGATTATTCGGGAAGTGGGTTCAACACGGGATCGAAAATTGTCGTCGCCGCAGCGGGACCGGCGATCCGAGAGTTGCCGACCGAATTGTGCGAACTAAATATGCCCGGCGGGTTTACTGACGCCAAGATTTGCATGCCGGGCGTGGCCGCGGTAACGGCTCCGAAATACTCTGGAGACCTCCGCACCAGTGCCGATCTTCGCCGTTTCTGTGAACATTATGGCCAGGCCGCGTCTATCAACCGATTCCCGCTTATCTTGCTTGTCGACGACGCGGCTTTTGTTAGCCGGTCGCTCAACAATTTTCTCTGGTCGGTCTTCACACGTAGCAATCCCGCCACCGACATCGACGGCATCGACGCCTTCACCGAGAACAAGCACTGGGGTTGTCGTGGCTCTCTGGTGATCGACGCGCGGGTGAAACCTTTCCATGCCCCGCCTTTGATCGAAGACCCAGAAATTACTAAACGAGTCGACGCGCTGGCAGCCCGTGGTGGCCCCTTGGCGAAATATCTTTAGATTTCGGACGATTGAAGGCCGATTTGCGTCTAACCGCGGTTCGACTACAGATGAAATAATGCTAAAAACAGAGATATCCACCAGACCAAACTCTAGGAAGACGACGTGAGCAAATACTCTGAAGACGAAGACGCCCAAGCACGACTTGATGCGATCATGAACGATCCGAGCTACGAAATCGCCTATAAGGATCTCGATTTCATTGGCAGCGAAGATCTCCGCCCGATCCGTTTGCAGTTGGAGTTGCTCAAACCCGAAAAATTAATGGAAGCCGCCGGCATCAAATCGTCGGTCGTCGTGTTTGGTGGAACACAGGTCGATTCCAAAGAACAAGCCGAAGCGCGAATGGCAGAGGCAAAGGCCGCGTTGGCGGCCGATCCAGATAGCCCCGAAGCCAAACGAGGCATTGTCCGTGCCGAGAACGTCCTCAAGAAATCGCGCTACTACGAAGAATGTCGCCAGTTCGCAAAATTGGTCACCGACTATAACAAACAACATCGCGATGGCGAGTTCTTTATCAAAACTGGCGGCGGCCCTGGCATCATGGAAGCAGGTAACCGTGGCGCGTTCGAGGCTGGTGGCAAGTCGATGGCGTTGAACATCACGCTGCCGTTTGAGCAGCGTCCCAATTCGTACATTACGCCGGGACTGTGTTTTCAGTTCAACTATTTCGCCATCCGGAAGATGCATTTTCTTCTCCGCGCCAAAGCGGTGATTTGCTTTCCTGGCGGTTTTGGCACTCTGGACGAATTGTTCACCGCGCTGACGCTGCGGCAGACCGGTCGCATGCAAGATATTCCGATCATTCTCTACGGCAAGGAATATTGGGACGGGATCATTGACTTCCAATACCTCGCCGACCAAGCCGTCATCAGTGACAGCCATCTGAAGCTGTTTCAATACTGCGAAACTCCAGAAGAGACATGGCAGGTCATCCGCGATTTTCACGGCGTATAATCTTAACCAACGACAGACCGTAGGTAGGTCTTAGCTCATCTGCGAATTCAATGCCGCAGCCAAAACTCGACCGTCTCCCGCACGACGTCGCCTTCGATGGTCTCATGGACGGCCAGAAGATCGGCCACGTCGCCGATTGATGACCAAATGTTGTCTTGGCGAATGGTTTGGTAAAGTTCGGAGACCGTCTTCTGCAGAAGCTCGGCCTCGCGCTGGGTGCTCAGTCCAATCCGGCGAAGGCAACCAAGTGCGATCTGCCAGTCTACGGCATGTTCTTCCCGAATGCGCAAATAGTCGTACTCACCCGCGAAAACCATTTCGGCAATCGGTCCCGCCAGCGCGACGCGGATCTCATCCAACGCCATCTCTTGACCGGTACGGCTTCCGCGACTCCAAGCAACCACCGCATCACCGTCCACTTCTGGTGACTCCGATTCGATCGAAACGGAAATCACCTTGCCGCCGAGGATCGACGCAACGACCGCATGTCCGGCCTCGTGGTAAGCGGCAGTTTCCATCTGAGCATCGTCCTTTCATTGGACCGGTTCCCACCGGCCATTGCCAACCCCCGCCCATCGCCAATTAAAAACCACGCAACCAACGACCAACTTCTAACCATTGGTTTTGGGAAACCATGGAAAGAACGCGTTCGTCTTGCGTTGATACTGTCGGTACTTGTCGCCGCGCGACTTGAGAGACTGTACTTCCGATAGCGGAATCCCGGTCACATTGGTCAGGAAATGGTACATCGCCAAAGGCATCAACAACGCAACGTACCACAACGGCGTCGCGAACGCGATGAACACATAACTGCACCAATGCAGCACCTCGAAAAAGTAATTAGGGTGACGAGAGTAACGCCACCATCCGATATTGCAGACTTCACCTTTGTTATTGGGATCGCGTTTGAACTGTTGCAATTGGTAATCCGACATCGCCTCGCCCACGATCGCGACCAACCAGATGACAACTCCAATACCGTCAACGACCGACCATGATTGGCCATTTTTTGCCGCAAGGAACACCGCCAAAGAAAATAGAAACGCCCCCAAACCCTGCATCTGATAAAAACGAAACATGCGATACTGGGCCGCCCTGCCCCACTTCTCTTTAAGCGCCGTGTAGCGCCGGTCTTCTGGGTGGCCTTTGTATCGAGACCACAAATGCAGGCTCAACCGCATTGCCCACGCTGTGATCATCACGCCGACCAACCAGCGGCGCTGCGCGAACCCGTCGATAGCCACGCAATAAAAAACGCCCACAACAGCCACCGTGCCCGCCCAAAACACATCGACGATGCCAGCGTTGTTGATCCGCCTTTGTAGCAACCAAGTTAGGGCGAACATCACCACCATGGCGTTGAAGCCAATGATCAGAACCGTCAATTGAGACACGATTGATCTACCTTTGCAGTTACATCGGGAATTTGTTGCGCGTCGAACCAGCGGCTAGCGCCCTGCCGCTAACAGGTCGAGCATTTCGCGGCCCCATCCTACGCGGTGCTCACCGCCGGATCGTTGGGGCTCAGTTTCTTTGCGAACATTATTTGCGCACTCTGGCAGCGCCGTTCCGCAAATGCCGCTTCGCAGTAGCACAGATAAAAATGCCATAACCGAATAAAATACTCATCAAACCCTTGCGATCTGACTTCCTCCAAAGAGTCCATGAACGAACGACGCCAGTGCAGCAGCGTCTGGGCGTAATGCTGCGTCATGTCCTCGTAGTCGAGCATCCGCATCGACGTCACGCGGCCCACCGATTCGCTGATCGTAACCGCCGATGGTAAGCATCCGCCAGGAAACACGTAAGCCCGAATAAAATCGACGCCTTTACGATAAGCCCGATAACTCTGCTGCCCGATCAGGATCGCTTGAATCAGCATCGTCCCATCTGGTTTGAGCAACTGGTCACACCTGGCGAAGTAGGTATCCAGAAATTCGTGCCCGACTGCTTCGATCATCTCAACGGAAACAAGTTTATCATACTGGCCATCAAGGTCCCGATAGTCCTTCAGCAGAACGGTGATCTTATCCTCGAGCCCCGCTTCAACGACAGCCGCCGTCGCGAACGCGTGTTGCGCCTTAGAAATTGTGGTCGTCGTCACCGAACACCCATAATTCTGCGCCATAAAAATTGCCAGCCCGCCCCAACCGGTGCCGATCTCAATAACGTGATCGGTGGGCTGCAGCGCCAGTTTCTGGCAAATGCGATCCATCTTTACCATCGAAGCCGCGTGAAGTTCAGAATCGTGGCGTGGGAACTTCTTGTCGGCAACTTGTGGATCAAAGATCCCCGCCGAATAGTTCATCGTGGGATCAAGAAACAACGAATAGAAATCATTCCCTAAATCGTAATGCTGCTGAATATTCTTGCGACTACCGTTGACCGTGTTTTTGTTCCGTAAGTGTTTGATACGGTGCATCCAAGAGCGAGCTCGTGCCCAAGTGCGTTCCATCCTGCTGACGCCGTCGATATTGCGGATCATGATCCGGATCAAATCAGTGAGATTATCGGTCCCCCAATCGCCATCGATGTAACTTTCGGCGAATCCAATCGCCCCTCCCAGCAAAGTCCGCCGGTAGAACGCTTCACGAGCCACCTTCAACCGAACGACCAAACCATCGGCCTCGGGTTGCCCCAGCTTGATCATCTGCCCGGCGTCGTTGAACTGAATTTGCCCGCCTTGGATGTTGGTCAGCTTGTTCAAAACAATACGTTTGGCCCAACTGGGCTTCTGAGAGCTATCGCTGGACATAGACAATGGCAGTTCGGTGTCAATTGCCAGTGCAGACGATTTATGATCTGAAAAGTTATTCATAGGAGGGTATTGTTTCGCGGATCTCAAATAGATCCATTGATCACCGGAATCGAAAGTGATTGGGTTTTTTTTTATTAACTCGCGGAGGATTGCCGTTTGGGATGCGGATGAAATGGAACTTTCTTCAGGTACAACTTCAACGCTTGAAAATATATTCCCGCGAAAACTTTCAAACTGTAAACAGGATATTTAGCACTCATCCAAAACAGCCTTAATTTTGTAATCGGTTTCCTCTGCATCACCATCGAAACGTCAAAAATCTTTTTGCCCGCGTCAAAGTTTTCCATTTTCACCCCAATCTTTTCCTCTGGCAACGAGTAAATCATGCGGTAGTGCATGTCGCAGTGCATGAATGGCGAAACATGAAACGATTTATTCAACTTTTCGGTTTTGATAGAGCGCTGTCGCTTCTCCAAAGTGCGACGTTCTGACGCGACTGCGGTGCCTGCTAGGTGAGTTGAAGATCCGCTAACCTCGGCGCTTTTACATTCATGGTCGGGGATAACGTAAACGTGTTGCTCGTCCCATGGCGTGTTGTTGACTTCGGCGATGACCGCGATCAACCGTTGGTCAGACTTGCCAAAGCAGTAATAGAGACTGATCGGATTCATGCGGAAGCCACAGTATCGCAGCTGCGTCAACAAACAGACCTTTCCAAGTTCCGCATCCACTCCGTTATCAACTAGCACCTCCTCCACGCAAGTTTTAAGATCCCGCTCGGCCGGAAATTCTTTGAGATGATCGCACCGACGAAAAGAAGCGTAAGAGAACCGGCGATTCGACCAGAACCAACCGCCATTAAAGACGTCGTCAAGTTCATCCAAATCAAGATAAAACATAAACGCCGAAAACTTGAAACTGTTCTTGGCGGGCGTTCGGCGGCGATGCCGAATGACGCCTTCGTAGAGACAGCTGTTTTGGAAATTGTTTCGGCCGCTGTTTAACATTCGACGCCGACCTCGAGAATAGCATCAGCAACGGCTAAGCCACTGACAACACCGTCTTCATGAAACCCGTTGCCCCAATAGGCACCGCAAAAAGAGGTGGCATTGTTGTTGATCAAATCCGCGTGACGTTGCTGCATTGCTTTCCGCTGCAGATTGAAAGTGGGATGATGATACGTGAAGGTCCTCAACACGTTTTCATCTTTGATCCGATCGTCATCATTGAGCGTTACGCAGAACACCGTTTTGCAATCCAGCGACTGAAGAATATTCATGTTGTAGGTCACCGTCGCGGACGTATTGGGCTGAATCGAATTATAGTAGTTCCAACTGGCCCAGGCTTGCCGCCGCACTGGAAGGACATCATGCTGCGTGTGCAGTTTTGCGATGTTTTTTTGATATGGGAACGCTCCAAGGATCACTCGTTCATCCGGCGTCGCACCGTCGCCTAAAATCTTCAAGGCCTGATCACTGTGGCAACCAAAGACAACGTGATCAAAGGTCAACACTTCGCCAGAGGCAGTCGTGAGTTCGATTTTCGGATCGTTGGACGAGTTCACCGGATCCGGCACTCGCCGAACCGAAACTACTTTCTGATTCAAGCGAATCTGTTTGGAGAACGGTTTGGTTAACGGCGCGATGTAATTGCGCGAACCGCCCTTAATAACTCGCCACTGTGGCCGGTCGGTGATTCCAAGCAGTCCGTGGTTTTTATAGAACTCGCAAATAAAACGAATCGGAAATTTCTCAAACGAACTCAACGATGCCGACCAAATCGCAGAACCCATGGGGAGAAAGTACTGTTCTATGAAGGGTTGCGAAAAACGATGGCGTTGAAGGAAATCGCCAACGGTTTCTGGCACCGCGGATTGAGATTCATTAAGGAGTTCATTGCCCAATCGGTTAAAACGCAATAAGTCGTAAATCAGCCGATAAAATCGCGGGTTCACCAGATTAGATTTCTGCGCAAACATCCCCTTCATATCTGCGCCACGATACTCCAGCCCCGTGCGCTGGCACTTTACACTGAAGCTCATGATCGTCGGTTGCGATTCGACCTGCAGCTCGTCCATCAGACGAATGAAGTTAGGATAGGTCCGATCGTTGTGCACGATGAAACCCGTATCGACCGCAAAATGACCTTCTTCGTTCTCTACATCGACGGTGTTGGTATGGCCGCCGATGTAGTGGTTGGCTTCGAAGACGGTGACCTGATGCTCGGCATGAAGCTTCCTAGCCGCCACCAGCGAAGAGATACCGCTGCCAATGATCGCGATGTTCATAGAGGAAATAGATGAAGATGGTTGGGGGAGTTGAGGGCAGTCTTAACTGGTCTGACGATCAGGAAATTTCTGGACAGGAATCTCGCAGACATTTCTATTGTAACGTTTGAGCGCTGATCGGTAACGCAACCGTGCAAAGAAGTCATAACAACGATCCATCAACCATCCAACAACAGGCAATGTTGTCGATTTCACCAGCCAACCAAAACCAAGCCTTTTATAGATCGTGCGAAACACTTCAACGCCGATTACCAATTCGCCATCACCCAATCGGCCGTGGATCTCGCGCATCAATTCGTCCAGCGATTTTCCAGTGTCCGACGGATCGAAGTTTGGGTCGGCAATATCGGTCAGCTTCATCAGGTTCCGTTTATCCTTATTGCGGATCATTTCGATCTCACGCCGACACAGCGGACAATGGCTGTCGTAAAAGACTTCAAATTTTTCTTGATCGTGGTTCAATTTGGTTTTTCATTCCCGGGCGTCAAAAGAGATTTTAGTCGCGCCGTTTTTGCGACAGACGAAGCCGTTGGCGTCGGCTTGGTCGGCACTTTTAAGACCGGTAAGCTAAGCATCTCATAACTTCAACCACCAAAACGAGGGCGATCGAAGAGAAATTTCCACATCATACTGTATTTATCGCTTCAGAATTCTCCTTAGGTTGCTAAAATCACGGCCTCAAAAAATTTACCCCCCACGAGATCGACAGCCTGATGACAAAAACGAAGAAGCATAAATGTGACTGTAAGTGCACGTGTGATGATAAATCAAAGTCAAAGAACAAACGCAAGAAGAAAAGGAAGCTGGCGGAAACTGCGGACAAATTTATCTGCTACCAGGAATCTGTGCAGGCCGCCGAACACGAGGTCGAGTTCTTTATCCGCGCTTATCGTGACAGTTACGGTAAGAATCCCTACTCGTTACGTGAGGATTTTTGTGGAACGTTTTCCGTTTGCTGCGAATGGGTGAAGTCCGACAAACGCCGTACCGCAACCGGTGTCGACTACTGTGGAAAGACGCTCAAATGGGGAAAGAAGAATAACCTTGCCAAGCTTAAGGAGCATCAGCAACAGCGCGTCCGTTTGATTGAGCAAGATGTTCGCAAACGCAACCGCCCGCAAGTCGACGTATTGGCGGCCCAGAACTTTTCGTTTTGGATCTTCAAAACCCGTGCCGAAGTTATCGAGTACTTTAAGATCGCACGATCCAATCTCAATACAGACGGGATCATGTTGATGGACATGATGGGCGGCGGGGAATGCTTCTCCGAGGGTCATGTCGACAAGCGTAAGATCAAAAAGGGTAAAAAGGGATTCAGTTACCACTGGACTCAGGTCAGTTACAACCCGATCAACCATGATGCTGAATTCAACATCAGTTTCAAGTTCGCCGATGGCAGCTGGATGAAGGAAGCCTTCGTCTACAAATGGCGTTTCTGGTCCATTCCAGAAGTCCGGGAAATGCTGGCCGAAGCTGGATTCTCCGACAGCGTCGTCTACTGGGATTTAGAAGAAGACGAAGACAAAGACAGCATTTGGGAACAGTCTGATGTTGCACCGAGTGATCCCAGCTGGATCTGCTATATCGTTGCGAAGAAGTAGACGTAATAGACTTCGGCCTGGTTCCTACCGGCCGCACAAGGTAAAGGTGGGCGATGGCCAGTGGGAACCGGCCCTACGAAAAATCGCCACCAACGGTTAAAATCTCTTGGTGAAGTACTCGCCTGCAAGGTTCTTTAAACGTCCCTTTTCTCGAGCGGCGATCAGTTCGATACGTTGATTGGTGTAACCTTCTTTGGTGATGTCCAGCGTCAGCTTCATCTCCGCAAAACCCATCCAGCTCAACAAGTTGTGAATGCACTCTGGACCGTTCGGATACCAAGACATCTCGTGAACGCCTGACATGACTTGGGAGTCACTTTCAATCGCCATCGTCATGCCTGAGGGATTATTCTCGTCCCGTCGCATGGCGGTGTTGACGACGATAATGTCCTCCGTCAAATCCGCAGCGATTTTCAATCCAGTGATTGGATCCGGCAAGTGATAAAAGATACCGCTGAAGTACGTCAAATCGAATTTGCCAAAATCTCGACTGGGCAAGTCATAAAGATCGAGCGTATGGAATTCGATGCGATCCGTTGGGGCGAGCGTCCGATGCTGCTGCACAAATTTGGCTTGTGAAATCCAGTGATCACGGACGTCGAAACCAACGACCTTTTCGGCACCACGTTCGCGGGCCATGAAACAATAAGCACCCGCGTTGCACGCACAATCCAAATAGCGCTTGCCCGACAGCGAATCCGGGTAGAGACTATCTAAACGTTTGAGGAAGCGTTGGCGCGGCGAGATTAAGCTGACGCCTTCGTTCTCAGCGGGGATGAGCGTTTTTGTCGGCGAAAAAACTTCGCCGGTGGAAAACTCTTCGTTGATTTCAATGTCGTGATGCCAAGGACGCATCTTTTCGACTTGATCCGCCAGCGCCTGTTTGTCAATTTGTACGGTCGACATAATTGTGTTTCTCCCTACGTGAAAGTTTGTCTTAAGCGAGCAACTGATCGCGCACAGCTGGCGTTTTTCAGAATGAGTGTTGTGGAGTTTAGCGAGATTCTAAACTTGCAAAAAGACCAACATTTCTACGGTAAAAGCAAGGTTTTTTGCCTTAATCAGCCGGGAAAGAGCTTCGAATATCCTTCGCTGATAGCCCAAAAGCGGCACTAGTGCCATGTTCCGCCTTCATTTTGGGGCTGGAGGTAGTGGATGAGGCCACGAGTCCTGCCCCTCCTCTACCTTTTGATTCACCTTTAATGCAGCCGCAGGATTCCTGGCTTCATCCACACCACCCTAAACTAAGACGTAACGCTGCGCTAGGCCTCAGGCCAGCATCTCAAACGTTCGCATCCTTTGACATTCCCCAAGTAAAAATAGGCGAAAACGGGATCCGAAATTGCTTCTGTGCCGATGACCTGTTTCAGCCGAATCTCACGCAGCTCATACATCCCCTCATCGACGCATTCGATCTCGTCTAACCGCCGCCTGCACTGAGCATCAACGCGGTAGACTTCTCCGGGGATGCTATCTCCCGGCTGCGTGTTTGCATCGACCAATCCGGGATAGCTGCCCAAATTGAACATCCAGTACTCGGCCACCGTTGACGTCTCAATCAGCAACTCCTGATCCGCCAACGTCGTCGCCCGTTGTTGCCCACGTTTGAGCGTTCCATAAACGAAGATATTCTGCATCTTAAGACCTGCGGCTCCACAGTCTCAGGATCCAATGCCACGTCACCGCCAACATCACTGCCGTCGTGCCAACATGCAAGACTTGGACGACTTGAAAAATGGCCACATGAGCCATGATGACTCCCATCAACATCATCGCGATCACAAGCGCGAAAATCAGTTTCGGTTCCGTCAGCGCCCCACCCGGAACTTTCCGAGTCCAAAACAACATCAGCCCCGACGTGATCAATAGAGTCCAGGAGAAGCTTCGGTGGACTTTATAAATCAGCGTGGATTCCAATTCCCCGATCCAAGCCGCGCGGTCAGGGCCGACGTCTGAGCTTGCTTCGGTGTATGCCATCGCGTTAGCAGCCGTGTGCGCCAATTCGTCGGTTTGTTCACGCAGCTGGCTGCCCATGAGCCCTTCACAAAACAAACAAGCAAAGAATATCAGCGAAGCAGTCAGGATCCGGTTGGCGGACTGGATCGGAGTCGCATCTTCTGGTGAAGGTTTCCGCGTCAGCCAGATAACCGTCACCAAAACCGCGATCAGCAAAAAAGCCAACGCCATATGCAACGTGATGATCCCCGGCTGCAGACCACTGCGCACAACGATCGCGCCCATCACGGCATTAAACAGCACGTCAAACAAACAAAACCACGACAACCAGATAACCCAGCGCCGGTGGCGCGTCGCCCAAAAGGATGATAAAGCCAACACCAACGTCGATAGCCCCAGTGGCAATGATGTCAGCCGGTTAACGAATTCGATCCACGTTTGAACCGGATTGAAACTTGCCAATACGGTTTCTTTGGTGATTGTTTCGGGATCGATACCTCGCCGCTTCGCTTGGCGTTTGAATTTAGAGATATCAATCTTATCCACGTCAATTTGATCAACGTGGGTCGGTGGAATCACACACCCCCAGCAAAACGGCCAATCCGGACACCCCAATCCAGATCCCGTCACACGCACCGTCGCCCCGACCAACACCAGCACGATGATGGAGACTAAGGCGCACCAAGCAGTTCGATTGATAAACATGGCTTCCGGAATAACGTCGATCCGGCCAAAGGGTTTTGTTATGTTTCGCTGAGAGCATGTTAGTCGATCACCCACCTCATCACCAGCGCTGCGGCATATCGTTCCGGGCTCTTGTTAAATTTCGCCAGACCAATAGGTCGCCTCAGTGAATCTCAGCTGGCGTTCGGTTTCCAATGCAACGCAAAATTGATCTTGGGAACAAACAGTCGTCCAGAATCCCGTTTCAAAACGACCACCAAACGGCCCTCGGCATCATAAGCCGCAAGTTCCTGAACCGATTCAGGCATATCTCGCCGAATCCAATTCCCATCCCGCAACTTATCAAACTCGTCACCCACCAAATCAGTGCGCGCCATGTCAGGGATCAGCGATTGCGGGGCCAGCAAATGATCCGCAATATTTTCAGAAGTCAGATCCTCCAGCTTCACGGAATCAGACTGGCGAAAATCACCAATACCCGCCCTGACCAATTCTGTCATCACAGCGTGCGTCCCTAAAGCTTCGGCGATATCGCGTCCCAACGAGCGCACATAAGTACCGCTGCCGCACTTGATATCCAACCGAAAATCTGGAAAGTCAAAATCAACGACCGACAAACTGTAGATATCTATCTTCCGCGACTTCAATTTGACTTCTTTGCCCGCCCGCGCCAGGTCGTAAGCGCGTTTACCTCCGACTCGCAGCGCCGAAAATGCTGGCGGACGCTGGTCAATATTTCCAATGAACTTCGGCAGCACAGACTCTAATTGGTCGCGCGTCACCGGCGGCGAATCGTGCGATTGAACTTCGCCGGTAATATCCTCGGTGTCGCTGGAAAGCCCCATCCGGAAAGTGCCAACGTAGTGCTTAGGCGCCGCCTGTCCAAACTGAATCAAACGCGTCGCCGGTCCGACGCACACGAGCAACACGCCCGTGGCAAGTGGATCGAGCGTTCCACAATGGCCGACGCGCGTTTTCTTGGGGACCATCGCGCAGACATGATTAACGACCTTGCGAGAGGTAATATCTTGAGGTTTGTCGATATTAAAGATGCCAAACAAATTAGATGCCACGATTGAAAAAGTTGCAGAGGTATTCTTCTGGGATGGTGATCGGTTCTCAGATCCGAGCTTGAAATATTAGCATCCCAACCGATAATCACAGAACCTTTTTGTCACTTACAAAATCTACCAAACTAGGACGTCCTTTGACTACCGTCGATAACACACAATCCGTCGCCGAAGTAATGGCCGAAATTGGCCGCGCCGCACGGAGCGCCGCTCAAAAACTGGCGATCGCAGATACGGAAACCAAAAAGGACGCGATCCGGCTGGCCGCAAAATTTCTTGCCGACCGTAGCGATGAGGTTTTAGCCGCTAACGAACTGGACATGGAAGCGGGGCAGAAATCAGGGCTCTCCGCGGCCATGCTTGATCGTTTACGATTGGACCAAGGTCGTTTAGACGGAATCGTATCAGCGCTCAACGCGATTGCCGATCTGAAGGATCCCGTCGGTGAAGTCATCTCCGATTGGGATCGTCCCAACGGATTGAAAATCAGCCGCGTGAGAACGCCGTTGGGAGTGATCGGTGTCATTTTCGAAAGCCGCCCCAACGTCACTGCCGATGCAGGCGCGTTGTGTCTGATGGCGGGCAACGCGGTTATCTTGCGCGGAGGCAGCGACTCGTTTCATTCCTCTACCGCGATCCACGGTTGCTTAATGAAGGGCTTGGAAGCAGTGGGTTTACCAGACACCTCGATCCAGATCGTTCCAACTACTGATCGCGCCGCCGTTGGGGAAATGCTCAAAGGACTCGGCGGAAACCTTGATGTGTTAGTCCCGCGCGGCGGCAAAGGGCTCGTTCATCGCGTTCAAACCGAATCACGCGTTCCCGTGTTCGCTCATCTGGAAGGCATCTGCCACGTCTACGTCGATGCATCGGCGGATGTTGAGATGGCAAAAGAAGTGGTCTTTAACGCAAAACTTCGCCGAACGGGTATCTGCGGCGCGGCCGAAACGTTATTGATTGATCGAGCAGCCGTCGACACGCACTTGGTGCCGGTGCTGAGCGAGCTGAGCGAATCAGGCTGCGCGATTCGCGGCGATGAAGCGGTGTTGAAGGCTTTTCCTGACGCGATTGCTGCCACCGAAGAGGATTGGTCGACGGAGTATTTAGACGCCATCATCTCCGTGAAAGTCGTCGACGGCGTGTCGGCAGCGATCGGGCATGTGACTCAATATTCCTCAGGCCACACCGAAGCCGTCATTGCCGAGGATGCAGAAGTTGCCGAACGATTTTTGAACGAGATAGACTCAGCGATCTTGCTGCACAATGCTTCGACGCAATTTGCCGACGGCGGCGAATTTGGGATGGGCGCTGAGATCGGCATCGCGACCGGCAAGATGCACGCCCGCGGCCCCGTCGGCGTGGAGCAACTGACCAGTTTCAAATACCAAGTCCGCGGCAACGGCCAAACGCGACCTAAATAGACCGGCCTTGGGGGAAGGCAACCGATTAGCGGAAAGCTCCGAATCAACTATCGATTCGAGTACCGAAACCATTTCCTCGCTAAGATAAATTTTGGCTGCCTTCCCTGACATGGCCTTCCTTTGTTTTATTTGACTTGTGTGGGAACTTCTCAATCAAACAGGGAAAGGCCTTTTAATGGGATTCAGGCTGGAGGGTCTCCGAAGGCAAGGCTGAAGTAAAACAAACAGAATTTGCCTTTGGTGCCCCTTCGTGCCGGTGGCGGTACAAGCCACTAACTCAGGATCACGGTCATGTCCCTTAATCATACAATTCCGCTTTTCCGCTTTCTCCTGCAAAGCATCGTGGTGTTGCTGCTTTGGGGGTCTTTCGCCCCAGCCCAAACGAATGTCGTGTTCGTCATCACAGACGACCAAGGCTACGGAGACCTGGGCTGCACCGGAAATCCGATCATCAAAACGCCGCATATCGACCACTTGGCATCCGAGAGTTCGGGGCTGAGCGACTACCACGTTGCTCCCACCTGTTCCCCAACACGTTGTTCGCTGTTGACCGGGCATTGGACCAACCGCACCGGCGTCTGGCACACGATCATGGGGCGGTCGATGCTACGTAAAAATGAAGTTACCGTCGGGCAGATGTTTGCAGACGCTGGATACGAGACAGGCATGTTTGGCAAATGGCACCTTGGCGATAACTTCCCGTACCGCCCCGAAGACCGAGGCTTCACCGAAGTCTATCGGCACGGTGGTGGTGGCATCGGACAAACCCCGGACGTTTGGGACAACGCCTACTTTGACGGTTCCTATTTTCACAACGGGAAAATCGTCCCAGCCAAAGGCTTCTGCACCGATGTTTTTTTCGAACAGGCCAACTCGTTCATTAGTAAGTGCGCCAAGGAGAAAAGACCCTTCTTCGCTTACATCTCAACCAACGCGCCCCACAAACCGCTGCACTGTCCTCAAAAGTATCTCGATCTGTATCGGGATCAGTCCGATAACATCGCCGCGTTCTACGGCATGATATCAAACATCGACGAGAACGTTGGCAAGACGCGAAAGCTGATCAAGGAACTGGGGATCGCGGACGATACGATCTTCGTTTTCACCACCGACAACGGAACCGCCGGTGGAGCAATGATCTATAATGCAAACATGAGAGCCGGCAAAGGTAGTCCCTACGACGGTGGCCACCGTGTTCCCTTCTTCCTACATTGGCCCGCAGGCGGAATCACTCAGCAACATGAGGTTCCGCAGCTAACCCACGCCGTCGACATCGTTCCAACGCTGCTTGCGATGACCGGCGTTAAGAAACCTGAAGGCGTGAAGTTTGATGGTGTTTCGATTGCAGAATTGCTGGACCCAAATGTAGACGTTCAGTGGCCAGATCGTTTCGTCATCAGTGATTCCCAACGCGTACGCGACCCTATTAAGTGGCGTAGTTCGGCGGTGATGTCCCAGAAGTATCGGCTGATTAACGGGAAAGAGCTGTATGAAATTGCCGTCGACCCAGGACAGAAGAACGACATTGCCAAAGCGCATCCCGAAGTCGTCGCGACAATGCGTGAGTTTTACGAAAAGTGGTGGGCCGAGCTTGAACCAACGTTTTCTCAAACCTCTGAGATCCATCTCGGCCACCCTGATCACCCTGTCGTGAATCTCAACGCTCACGATTGGATCCAGAAAGATACCCCACCGTGGCAGCAGGCAATGATACGCCAAGGGAGGCAAAATAAAAAGAAAAAGGACTCTCCAAAGACATTCACCCACAATGGCCACTGGGCGGTGAAAGTGATTGAGGATGGCAAATACAAAATTTCACTCCGCCGCTGGCCGGTTGAGTCAAAATCCGCAATCAATGCCGCACTTGAAGCTGGCGACAACGTTATTGGGCCTCAGTTACCTTTCCGAGCACGCCCCGGAGTCGCCATCGGTGCCACCGCCGGAGTTCTTCGAATCGATGACAAGGATCTCGACAAGAGCCCAGTTTCAGCAAACACTCAAGACGTAACTTTCGTTACCGAACTTAAAGCGGGGTCGCATCGTCTTGCTCCCTATTTCGAAATCGAAGGCGGTGAGTTGGGGGCTTTTTACGTTACGGTCACCCATCTCGAATGAGTTGCGCGAGGATTTTTGAAGTTCCCCAAAGTTGGTAGCCAGTGAGTCTCCGTGTGTCATGAGAACATGACCGAAGGAAGATTTGTTGAATTAACGCTCCGCGTGATCACTATCTTTCTGTGTTCCGATCGTGTTTCCTACTTCCCGAATTTGCGATTCCCCATGAAACCCACTATAGTAAAATTCGTGAGGTAGTCGGTTGCTCAATAGACGCCCCCCTTGTCGTAAACGTTCCCGTCATCCGGTCGCCGACCTTTCAAACAGAAACCGCAAATTAATACCTCCGACATTTTGTAGATTCCGACATGAAGAGTCTTTCGAGAAATCTGTCAGCACTAATTTTTTTGCTCTTCGTTTCGCCAACAACGCCTACCCACGCTCAAGAAACAGTCGTCGCCCCAAGTTACGCCAAATGGGAAAAAGACATTGCCGGGCTGGAGGAGCGTAATCTGACCGATTCCAAAGTCGACAGACCGGTCCTTTTCTGCGGTTCGTCTTCGATTCGCCTGTGGGAATCGCTGGTCACGGACATGTCGCCGTGGCCCTCGATTGGCCGTGGCTTCGGAGGCGCCAAATTGCCTGACGTGATCCACTATGCTCCGCGCATTATCGGACCGCATCTTGGTGCGACCAACCCCAACCGCTGTCGCGCTGTCGTTATTTTCGTTGCCAACGACATCGCAGGCAAGGATAACGATATTACTCCAACTGAGGTCGCCGATCGGTTCGGTCGCCTTCATCTATGGATCCGGCAGCAGGATTCGGCGATCCCAGTGTTTTGGATTGAAGTCACGCCGACGGAAAAACGTTGGGCGGTCTGGCCAAAAATTGCGGATGCAACTCGCCAAATTAGTCAGATCATTGACGCCGACGAAAACACTCACCTGATTGCTACCGCCGGAGCATTTTTGGGCGTCGATGGTCGACCGCGTCCCGATCTGTTCATCGATGACATGTTACACTTAAGCGCGGCTGGCTATCAACTGTGGGCTGGTTTGATCAAAACGCAGTTGCATTTGAAACTGGGTGCGATAAAGCCGTGGCAAAAGCCGAATCCCAAACTTGAGTCCGGTGCGTCTCAAACAGCGACAGAGACATTGGCCCAACCTTGATAGTTGAAAAAAGATGCCGTAAAAACCCTCCGTCGGTCATACACAAAGTGAAGCAAAACCCATACGATTCTCCAGCGACGGTCGAAGCAAGACCAGCTGCGCGGCGTTCACGTGGCCCCTACTTAGTCGCCACTTTAATTGTGGTTGTCACACTGTTGGGGTTGGCGGCGTTTGTGGGCTGGTATACCGAGGCGTATTCCAAAAACGGTGAAATCGTATTTCAAATTCCAGGTGAATCGCTTTCAGATACACCTTTGGGCGATCCCGTCATCGCTTACGACCGGTTTCTTTTCGTTCCCGTTGCCGGTGTAGCGACAATCTGTGCCATTGTGCTTGCGGTGACGCTTGGAGTCGTGAACGGATTGATATTCTGTTGGCGGCGTTGTTAACGGACGTTCAATACCCTTTTGATAAATATTCGAAGTGAACCAAACAACCGATTCGTTTCGAGAGTTTCGATGGGCGAACAAAATAAGATGGCACAGTCCGTTTACTTTCCGACCTTTGTGCTGGCGTGTTTGGTCGTTGGATGGATGATTCCCACATTCTACGATTGGTCCGGCGCCAATCAGAGCTACTCGACTCCTGCATTTGACCACATGTTCTATTCGCTGATCGTGTTAGGATGTTTGGCTTGGTTGGTGATTCCGTGGTTGCCGATGGACGATGCGGCCATCGAAAATGTGCCGGTGGAAGAGGCTTCCGCAGAAAGTCATCCAAAGCGATTTCAATTTAATTTGCACACGCTGCTGGCGTTCACAGCGGTGTTAGC
>CALDEW010000207.1 GCA_937942355.1 uncultured Pirellulaceae bacterium
CGAATTGACGGCGCTGCCGACCCAAGGGATAAATTTTAGCGTCCCACGGATCCCCATGCGGACGGCAATGCGGCTTCCCAGTGAGGCAGACACTCTGGAGATGGTTTGGGCGTCCAGTTTTTGCCCGTTCATTTCGGCCAGTTTATACGCCAATCGTGATTGGATGCTCAACACCAGCGGAATGTCGACCCAGGGGACGGGAACCACGGCGGCGGAAGCTGCTAGTAGGCAGTGCGCCATGATCACCGGCGCGACGCGCGATTGTTGAGCTTCGGTGAGCAACTGGTTGAGATCTTCGATCTGCAAGATGGCTTGTCGGTAAGCCTCGGGCAACAGTTCGATGATCGCCGATTTCAGTCTCTCTCCACCGAATTCCGCTTCATCAAAGCCTTCCTCGGGTTTCGTTAAGTCGATGGCTGTCCAATAGTCGAACAGGCCCTCAAATTTTTTGAACTTCTCGTTCAACAATCGCGCGAAGTCGGTTGTAAAGACTTCTGAAAGGTTTTGCTCTATGGGCGGACGGAGTGAAGGGCGACGAAAATCTTCGTGGGTCAATGCGTTAAACGGATCGGGCGCCGGATGTTGGAGATCGTTTTGGTCGGGACTGTAAGCATCGTGCAGGCAAGTGATGGCCAGCAAAATAGGCCGGTTGGGATTCGCCTTGCGAATCTTTGCCAGCGGCGATGTTAGCTTATCTGTGGCCTGATCGGTAAGGCGGACTGTCACAATGATGAGATGGGTGTCGTCTTGGAATGCGTCCAGATCGGCGTGCGGGTCGTAGCCGGCCTCTCCCAGACCGCGCGTGTCGACAAACTGGACCAGCGGTACATCATCGTCGGGAAAATCGTACTGCTGGGAAAATTTGGTTTGGGGTTTAAAACCGTTGCCGACCTCGGCTGCGGTAGCGCCGGTCAGATAGCGGATGATCGACGTCTTCCCGCTGCCCGTTTTTCCCAGCATCCAAAGCCGTGGAATGGGGGCGTCTTTCACCAATGCCGCGCGTTGCTGTTCGAATTCTGCTTGGTTCATAAAACTGGAGGATTGTGGAGACCCATCGTTCTCGGATTTCGATCGTGTGCCGTCACCGAATGCTGTCTCACCTGGAACACTGACTTGATTTGCGAATACCTATCAGATTCTACACCAACCTACTTAAATCCGCCGATCGCCACGTGGCCGTCAATTCAATAAGCAAGCCTAGTGCAGCGTTACGTCTTGATTTTAGGGTAATGGATGAGGCCACGAATCCTGCGGCTACATTAAACGATGCATTAAAAGGTGAATCAAAAGGTGAATCAAAGGGTAAGGGAGGGGCAGGACTCGTTGCCTCATCCACTACTTCCAACCCCAAATCTAAGGCGGAACATGGCACTAGCAGCCTTTCACCCAGCCCACCAATGGTTAGGCACCTGATTGCGTTTTGAGGATAAGCAAAATGATTGGAGTGAAATTGGCCGCACTTTTGCCGCTTAAGTCCTGACTCACTTGCGCCTACGGCACCGTTCACTGCCGTACTGTTGAAAATGCCTTACTTTCCGCCCCTTAAACTTGCTGGTTGTTGCCCATCTTGCCGAAGCGGGACTTCTTCCCGATCTGGTACCACCCTCCTTTTGAGCACAACGATCACTCTTTTAAGCCGAATTTTCCCGAACAAAGGTTAGGGAGTACTTAACCCGAATGCCGAATTCAGGGATGGGATCGGTGAGTTTGATTGTACCGGTTTTACCCCAAGTGCTGAATCTTTTGATCGTAGCGCTTCTACCTGTTTTATTCCAAGTCAATTTTCCTACCTGACGGCTATCCGAAATCGCTGGAACTTTTCCTATGAAAAACGTATCTACTAGATCACTTTTGAAATGCGCGTCCACTTGTGTAGCAGTTACCGCTGCAAGCATAGGCACCCTGACGTTGTCTCAGACGTTCGCGCAGGACAATCCATTGAACGGCGACACCTATTCTTCCCAGAATAGGGACTATAGATCGTTCGATGTTTCTTCGGTCTACGATTCCATGACGGCAAACATCGGTGGGGAATTGGCCAATCTTGGACCGGCTGAAGCTTGGTGGGATCGGCACGTAACCAACCAACAACGAAGAACGGCCCAACCACTGCCAACGGATATCCATTCGTTAATGTATCTGGCGTTGAAGTATTCTAACGAAGTGCGCATCGCCGCCGAAGATCCAGTCATTCGTCAGACAGCGATCACCGAAGCAGACTCAAATTTTGACTGGGTACGCTATCTGAACACCTCTCTCAATGACACCAACGAGCCCATCAGCAATTCATTGACGACCGGCGACAACAGCCGATTCTTCAATGAGGAAACGGTGCAGGCCGCTGGTGGAGTCCGACGCAACACACGCACCGGTGGTACCTTCGACGTTTCGCAACGTTTTGGTTTTCAGGACAACAACTCGCAGTTCTTTGTTCCCGCGAACCAAGCGACGGGCCAGCTGACGGTGTCCTATTCCCAGCCGTTGTTACGGGGCCGTGGTCGAGCTTACAACAACAGTTTAGTCGTGCTGTCTCAATTGGACGCAGGCGTTGCCGAAGATGATTTCCTGGCGACGCTGCAGGATCATCTGCTGGAGATCACACGATCCTATTGGGCGCTATACCAGGAACGTGCCGCGCTGGCGCAGCAGACCTCGTTGTTCTTGAAAACTCAGGACATCGTACGCCTGCTCAAGGCTCGCCAAGCCGTTGATGCTCAGCGGACGCAGTTCGTCACGGCTTCCTCAGCCCTTGAGTCGCGACGATCGGATTTGATTCGTGCTCGTACAGCCGTGATTAATGCGGAGACGCGGTTGCGTGGCCTGATCAACGCACCTGAATTGAACGTTGCCGAATACGCGGAGTTGGTGCCGATGGAAATGCCTTCGATGGAGTACCTGCCGACCGACCTGAGATCAGAGCTTCAATTGGCGATCCAGCATCGACCCGAAGTCCACGCAGCTTTAAAAGAAATTCAGGCCTCAGCGATTCGCTTGGGCGTGGCACGGAATGAACTGTTGCCCGCGTTGAATTTTGTTACCGAAGGCTATCTCAGTGGTCTTCGTGGAAATTCGAATTTCAGTGGAGCATTTGGCGATCAGTTCTCCACTGGAGCCCCAAGTTACTCAGTAGGATTGCAATACGAGATGCCCATCGGGAACCGCTTGGCGCGATCCCGCATGACGCGTCGTCGGGTTGAAATGCGACAGTTGCAAAGACAATACGCACTGGCACTGACGGCGATTGAGACTGAAGTTGATATTGCTGTTCGCGATCTCAACACGTCCTATCAGGAGATCCAGGCCAAGAACCGCGCATTGACAGCGGCGGAGGCCGAAACCAAAACGATCGAAGCGCGATGGGCAAGATTGGCAGACGGTTCGGGCCAATCAAGTTTGAACTTGGAATCACTGCTTCGAGCTCAAGAGCGTGTGACAGAAGCCGAACGTGATTTCACGGAGTCATTGCTGCTTTATAACTTGGGTTTGATCAACCTCAAAAAGGCAACGGGAACGCTGCTGCAAACTGAAAACGTTTCGATTGGAAAAACGTTCTCTCCTCAGGATGGGCCAAGTCTGCAACTGGACAAAGGTCCAAGCATGCGAAACCAGAACTTGGGCCACGGTGGTCAAGAAGTCTATGGACAACCTGTCGAGTACTCTTCTAACAACGGAGTCAACTCATCGGTAATAAATTATGGTTCGGCACCACAGAGTGTTCTACCAATGAACAACTCGGCCGTTCCCACTGGACAGCCTGCGTTTGCTCCCCAGCCTGTAAACGCTGCAACCGTTCCCTATCCAGTCACGAATGAAAACTCCTTTTCGCCTGGTTCGATCGGACGCTTCAACCCAGGCAACATCGGTGGCGGTGGATCAAACTTCGACCCAAGCAACTTCGGTGTTGGTGGATCAAATTCAAGATAGATCCCAGGTGAGCTTGCGACATTGGCATAGCTGAATTTCTTAAGAGTTCTGTTTCATTACCTCCTATAGAAAGACTTAGCGACTTTCACTATCTGCAATGTCAATCTGCCCATGCCAATCGAAGCGATGCGGACCTCGGCACCGCGTCGCTTGATCCATCAAGGTTTGGAATCGACGGTTTGCTTTTCTCTTCAATCAGGCTTCGAATTTGAATTCACCTTCCACAACGCGAAACAGGAAATCCCAACGCGGTAGCGGCCAGTTTTTAGGTTGGCTGAATCGACGTCCTGCGTACGACCCTCGCCAGATTCAGATGCTGAGGAAGGCGGAGAAGAAAGCGGGTTCGTTCTCGGAGCAACAACTGGTTGACGAAGCGGCTTCTTGGCGTGAGAAATCCGAAAGTGAGCGCGATAGTGTGACCGCGCGGATTGAATACGGTGGGCTGATCGCGTCTGCTGTCAGCCGAGTGTTCGGTTTTAACTTGCACAATGTGCAAGTGCAAGCGATGCTGGCCGGCAGCCAAGGTGCGATCGTTGAGATGCAGACCGGCGAAGGGAAAACGGTCGTCACCGGAGCCACCGCTGCGCTGATGTCGCTGACGTCACCAACGGTGCATGTCGCGACGACCAACGCGTATCTAGCGGGACGTGATCTGGAGGATCTTGCGCCTGTTTTTGAAAAACTGGGCATTGATTGCGGGATACTGCCCGACGGCAACGATATGGCTGCCACGCAGGCGGCCTACCAGAAAACGGTCACTTACGGGCCAGGATACCAGTTCGGCTTTGACTATTTGCGGGATCAAGTTTTCCTCCGCGAGAACCGTCAAAGTCGATTGGGAGTCCAGACGCTCAATGCGATCACCGGGAACGACATCACGAAATCGCTGCGTCAGTTGTCGGAACATCACACCGCGATCGTCGACGAAGCGGACAGCGTCATGATTGACGAAGCTGTCACGCCGCTTGTGATCAGCGGCGCGGCGCGGGTCGACGCAGATCCGCTGGCGTTTAATTTAGCCAAACGGATCGCAGCGGAGCTTCGGCTGGATGATGATTTTACGATCGAATTGCCGGACAAAAAGATCGAAGTCAAAGAAGACGCCAACAAAGTATGCCACGAAAAAATTGAAGGTGTAAAGAGTCTCAATTTGGAACGTCCGTGGCGTATTTATATTCGCAACGCACTCAGAGCGATGCACGTTTTGACACGAGACGTGGACTACGTGGTGCGTGAGGGAGAGGTGCAGATCGTAGATCAAAACACGGGGCGCATCTTCGCCGACCGGACGTGGCAAGATGGATTGCATCAAGCGGTCGAGGCGAAGGAAGGGTTGACGATCAAGTCCGCGCCTCCCAGCGTCGCTCAGATCTCACGTCAAAGGTACTTGATGATGTACGACCAGCTGTCGGGGCTGACAGGTACAGCGGCTTCGGTTGTCGATGAATTCAAAAACATTTATCGTATGAAGTCGGTCACGATTCCAACGAATCTTCCCAGTCGGCGCAACAATTTAGCGCCGCGGTTCTTCGCAGACGTCGAAGCGAAGCTAGATGCTGTCGCAGCGGAAGTCCAACGACGTCACAAGACGGGCCAACCCATTCTCATTGGAACACGCACGATTGCTGAAAGCATCCAGGTCGCTGATAAGCTGACGTCCGTTGGTATCAACGCCGTTGTGCTCAACGGAATCCAAGACGAAGAAGAAGCCGATATTGTCAAAGTCGCCGGATGCAGTGGCGGGATCACCATCGCGACCAACATGGCCGGCCGCGGCACCGATATTAAGCCCGACACCAGGGCTTTGGCCGCGGGTGGATTGCATGTGATTGGGTTCAGCCCCAACATGTCAGCGCGAATCGATCGACAGTTGATCGGTCGAGCCGCTCGCCAGGGACAGCCGGGTTCGTCACAGTTCTTCATTTCTGCTACCGACGAAATCATTGAGAACTATGCACCATCATTAGGCAAGAAAATTTCAGGGCGCTGTCAGTCGGGCGGAGAGACGCGTGTCAACTTCGCCAAAGACATTGCCGCGTTACAAAAGACGATTGAGTCCAAACAGTACGCCGGTCGCCAAGCGATGATGCGTCGTGACGTTTGGATGGATATGGTCCGTGAGTCGATCGAACGAGAGTAAAATGATCATGAACAACAAAATTAGGTTCCTGCTGTGGGCTACCGTTCTAACAACGATCTCTTCAGTCTATGCCTCGGTCTGTGCGGCTCAAGCGTTGCATCGAGGCGTGGTGACGCGCAGCTTCACCGAACCGATCGAGAAGAGTATCGTCGCCAGTACTGAGAATGGTGTGGTGGAAAGAGCGACGGTGCGCGAAGGTGACCAGGTTCAGGCCGGCGATTCGTTGGCCGAATTGAATCATGGCGTGCTATTGCAAACCAAACGCCAAGCCATCGCGCGGGCAAAATCGACCGCCAAACGTGACGCGGCGAAATCTCGTTTCCAACTGGTCATGGCTCAGAAGCAGACCTTAGAAGGGCTGATCGCCGAAGGACACGTCAATAACTACGAGCTTCAGCAGAAAACGACAGAATACAACAATGCCGTTGCTGAATACCGTGACGCCGAAGATGAATTGGTGATGAACCGAATCGAAGTCGATCGGATCGAGGCGCAAATACAAGAACGCATCATCAAGAGCCCAATCAATGGAGTCGTCGTTAAAATTCACAAACAACCGGGCGAACATGTCTCCAACAACGAACCGCAGTATGCCACGGTGGTTCGAATTGACAAACTCAAATCAAAGTTTTACCTCAGGGCGGATGTGCTCAATCGAATACGAGTTGGAAACGCGGTCAATGTGTATGTAGGTGACGATCGCCAAAAAATGAAGGCTGTCGTTGCTTATGTTTCACCTGTGATTGACCCCGATAGCGGCACCGGACGCATTGAAGTTGAGATCAACAACGAGAACCAGAAGATTCAAAGCGGAACGGTATGTGTCTGGGGTGATTCCCCCAAGTCTGCTTCCAGTGCCAAGAGAACTCGCCCCAGTAGTAAGACGATTACAAAGTAACGCGCGGCCGCTTTTGGGTCACCGTAAAATCACTATCCCACCCACCAAAGTTTCATGAATCCTACAGCCCATCCATCGGCGCAGCATGGCAAAGTGCCAATGCATGCTAAATTGCGGCGAGATCCGTCTCATGCCCCAAAACCGCAACAGCTGATCGAAACCGAGTTGTTTCGAATTACTGCTGGGAATTTTCCGGAAGCGGAAACTCGACTGCTACTACGGAAAGCTACGCTCGTCGGTGCAAGCGCTGTAGGGGCTTGCCATTTGCATCGGCACGGGCCACGCTGGACGCTTTCACCGGGAGACATGACCGGACGGACGCCGAAACCGGAACACGTCGACGAATCGTTTTCGGCGGCCTGTTCTGAAGTGTCCGAAGCCGCGAAGTCGCTGTTGCTGAAACTGGATTGTTTGGACGGTCTGCCGGGCCTGTTGGTTCCGGTTAAGACGCCGCTGGGTGAGACCGAGATTCTGTTGATTGTTCTCAAGTCCGCACGGGATGCGAATCTTGCGATCAACGTCGGGAATCAAGTGACCGCAGCGATGCAACTGTGGATGAAGGCGAATTCGCAGCGCGAGTCGCGTTGGCAAGTGCAATCTTTGGCAGCGATCATGGAGTTGGTTGGCAAAGTTGAAACCAGCAGCACACTCATCGACGCGTCGTCGGCGGTCGCCAATGAGATGGTCAGCTTTTTGGGATGCAGTAACGCCGCGGTGGGCGTCCGCAACATTGGCAAAGCGACTGATATTCGGCTCAAAGCCATCTCGGGCGTGCATAAGCTCGACCGGACGTCATCGTTGAGCCAAACGTACGAGCAGACGCTTCACGAAGCCGACGTGCGAGGCGAACAGGGATTGTTTCCTGCCGTCGATGACGACAACGCTCATCTATTGTTGGCGCATCGACAGCTCGCTGGAGCGGTGCATAACGAAGCTGTTTTAAGCGAACCCTTGCGCGATGCCGAGGGCGAAACGATCGGCGTGTGGGTGTTCACCGGTGACCGGAATGTGTTGCAAAATCCGTTGTTCAGTAAGTTCGTGAGCACGGCATCGCCGCACATTGCCGGGGCGCTGGGGTTGCTGCAGCGCTGTGAAAAGTCAAGAGTTCAGAAGGCTTGGGCAACGTTCAAAGAGAAGACCTCCAAACGTACACGCCAAATGATCCCGCTTGCGATTTTGGGTTTGGGTCTGTTGATGCTGGTCCCCATCCGGTACCGCGTGCGGTGCAATTGTGTTACCGAGCCGATGTCGCGCCGTTTTGCCGTGGCTCCGTTTGACGGAACCATTCTCAACGGTTTTGTAGAACCGGGCGACGTTGTCAAAAAAGGGCAAGTCTTAGCCGAGATGGACGGACGCGAGGTACGTCTTGAACTGTCGGCAAAAGTTGCCGAACGTCAGCAGGCGTTGCTGCAGCGCGAAATTGAATTGACCGAAGGTAACGTGCCCAAGACGTTTCTTTCGGAACTGGAGAACGAACGACTAAGTTCACAGGCCGACGTGTTGGCCTATCGCCAACGACATCTTTCGGTCCGCAGCTCCATCGATGGGGTTGTGCTGAGCGGTTCCCTGGAACGCTCCGAAGCGGCCTCGGTCCGCAAAGGTGAGGTGCTGTTTGAGATTGGCCCTACGGACAAGATGAGAGTCGAAATTGCGATTCCAGCAGAGGATATCTCGCAAGTCCGTACCGGCAATGGCGTCAAGATCTGGATTGAGGGCCGCGAGGATACGCCGCTGACCGCTGAGATCAAGAGCATTCATCCGCGCTCGGAAATTCGCGAGGCAGAAAACGTGTTCATCGCCAAAATCGAATTTGAAAATAAGGATGATGAATATAGGCCGGGTATGAAAGGTACCGTGCGTATCGATGGTGAGCACCGTTCGCTGGGATGGTCCATGTTTCACAAGTCCTTCAACTTTATGCGATCACGGTTGACGTGGTGGTAATGTTGGTTCGCGCCGGTTGTTTTGTACAGCTGAGCGGCAGGGCGCTTAGTTTAGATTTTGAAAGATGAAAAGGAATCTATCTTTTGGAGCACGATCCACGATCAGTTTAACGACAAGCCGGCAGGCGACTGCGTTTAGTGCAGCCAAACACGGTCGCAAGCCGGCTCGCCGTTGAACGGGAGGCAAGTTTCCGTCTAATAATTGCCATTGGACGCTGGTTGCCGAAACAAAAGACAGAATTACCGAGATAACGCAAATCGCAGGACCAGCGGCTAGCGCCCTGCCGCTAACGATCAAAGCCGGACAAACGGAAGAGAATCATGTTACCTAACGAACAAACACTTCAATTCAGCCAAGCCAAACTCAAGGCCAAGGACAGCCTGCGATACACAATGCGGCGCAGTGGCGGTGAAGTCTGGTACATGGTCGAAGACGAAATCGCGGGTAAGTTCTTCCAGATCGGTTTGCCGCAGTACACTCTGTTGTCGCTGCTAAATGGAAAACGGACCGTTAATGACGCGATGATGAAGACGGCGACTCTACTGCGTCAAAACGCACTGGATGAGCAAGAAGCCGCGAATCTTTGTAAGTGGACGATCGAATCAGGTTTGGTAGAAACGGAGCTTTCGAGTTCTTCATCCCGTCGCGCCGAAGCGGCGGAGAAGGAACTGATGCGCAAGACCGTCTCTTGGCTCAATCCGATCAGTCTGAAATTTCCGATCTTCAATCCCGACTCGCTGGTTACCTCGGCGAATCATTTCTTGGGATGGTTGGTCAGCCCTATCGGTGCGTTGATTTGGATGGTGGTGGTGATGTGGGGTGGGATCACCTTTTTGACCAACGCGTCCGAATTCATCAACCGCCGCGTGTCCAGTTTTTCGCCGGATGATATCTTGTGGTTCGTGGTCGCTTGGTTGGTGTTGAAACTTGTGCATGAAATGGCTCACGGAATTGTGTGCAAGCGGTTCGGTGGCCGGGTGACTTCGTTTGGGATATTACTTTTACTGTTTATCCCGTTGCCGTTTGTCGACGTGACCAGTTCGTGGCGGTTTGCGAATAAATGGTGCCGCATTTTGACCTCTGCCGCCGGGATGCTGGTCGAGGTATTTATCGCGGCGATCGCGTGTTTGATTTGGGCGGAGTCCAATCCGGGACCGCTGCAATATCACGCCGGAAACGTGATGGTCGCCGCGACGCTGCACACGTTATTGTTTAACGCGAATCCGTTGATGAAGTTTGACGGCTACTACATGCTGTCGGATTGGTTGGAGATCCCCAATCTTTCTGACCATGGGCGTACGTATGTAAAATCAGCGTTTAAGCGCATGTATTTTGGCAACGACATCAAACAACCGGCAGAGAACGGGTGGCGATCGAGCGCAGTGAAGATCTATGGATTTCTGGCGCTCGGTTGGTTCTTTTTGATTTCGATAGGGTTGTCTTTGGCCGCATCAAGTCTTTTCGAAGGCTTTGGTCTTCTGATCGCCGTGGTTGGATTGGTGTTGTGGTTTGGTCTGCCGATTGTCAAGTTCGTCAAATATGTGGCGACGGGTACCAAGTTGGAATCTCCCAATCGACAATGGTTTGCTGTCGCTGCCAGCCTGACATGTGTGTTGCTGGTGGGCCTTTTGTTTCTCTGTCCCAGTCCAACGGTGGTGTCGGCTCCGGTCGTGATTGACTATGAACCGCTTTCGATCGTTCGTGCAGAAGCCCCAGGGTTCGCGAATCAAATTCACGTTACCAATGGTCAAAAGGTCCAAAAGGGCGATCTGTTGGTGACGCTTGAGAATCCGGATCTCATCTCTGAGCTAAATTCGGTAGAAGTCGATATTCGAATCTCCAAACTTCGGATCAACGCTTATCTGGAGTCAGAGGATATCTCTTCGTTGCAATTGGAACGTGAGTTGTTGGCTTCGAATGTGGAGCGGAGTGCTGAGCTGCGGGCGTTGGTCAGCACGCTAGAAGTGAGGGCTCCTCAAGACGGAAATGTCTTGGGGTTGGATTTGGCAGCCAAGCAGGAGACGTACTTACAGCCCGGCGATGAGATCCTTTCAATTGGTAAGCATGGCGAGGTTCAGGGGATCGCTTTAGCAAGGCAGCAAGATGTTCAATGGCTGCGCGACCACGAAGACGGACGTGTCTATTTGAAAATCTGGGGACGTAGTGAGAGCCAGTTCGTTAATGGGGAGATCTATCAGATTGACCCGCGCGCCCGTGACGACATGCCTCATGATGCGTTCGCGGCATCCAATGGGGGCCCTCTATCGGTTGTGCCACGGGAGCAGGTTGAATCCGTAGATCACCGGTCCAAGGGCCAAGACGACGAAGATAATCTTATGTTGATCCAGCCGCGCGTTCCGGTTGAGATTAAACTTTCGGTCACTGACGCGCAGACGCTGTGGGCGGGGCAGACAGGGTTGATGTATTTGCGTGGCCGTGAAGAAAGTCTCGGCGGTTACCTCGGTTCCAACTTCATGCGTTTCATACGGCATAACAACTATCGGACGCACGGTCTCTAAAACAGCGATTGTTGTTCCGGCGGCGGGGGTGGTGGATCGGACAAGCATTCCGGTCCTTGGTGGCGGGCATTGTTGACATGTTGGCTGACTTGCCGCTTGGTCAACAAATCTTCGGCGCAGGGTTTGAGCATTGATTTCAGTTGATCGGTGTCTGCGTTCGTTTCATCAATCCACTTGGGGACATCGTGTTGCCCGAGAATGACCGGCATACGGTGGTGCAGCGGTATCATAAAATCGTTGGCCGAAGTGGTGAGGATCGTGCAGGTATTTCCCGGGCCAACACTATTGTCGCCCGGTTCCCACAAACCGGCAAACCACAATAATCCGGCATCGGCGCGTGTCATGTGGAAAGGCATTTTTGTTTTGCCGGTAGTGGACCATTCGTAGAACCCATCCGCCAATATCGCACAACGACGTTTTTTAAACGCCGCGCGAAATGATGGTTTTTCTTCCGCCGTTTCGCTGCGCGCGTTGAAATGCCTGCGTGCATGCGCGGGGTCCTTTTCCCATGATGGTATCAAACCCCAAGAAAATTCAACACACGCTGGTTGTTGGTTCTCGTTGAGCACGCACAAAATGGGTTGTGTTGGAGCGATGTTGTAGCGCGGTTGAACCTCAGGAAACTTCAGTCCCACCATGAATTCGGCAAAGGACTGAGGCAATGTTCTTAAGGTGATTCTCCCGCACACAGCAAAGTCTCCACTACGCCGGCAGGCAAATTACTCCGCCGTAGCCATGGTCGCTAATTCGGGCACTTCGAAGCCTTTGCGGTATTCCCGCTTGAGAAAGACGTTCGCCGCCTCTGCGCCATCGCCTACGAATTTGGAACCGTCATCGGACAGTTCCATCATAGGGCTCATCTTGATCTCTTTATCGGAGAGCTTCTTGCTGTAGACGCCTAGATGTTGTTCCATTTCGTCCATCAATTGCTGCCACTGCGGTTCTTTTACGTCGCGCGCCTGTTCGACCGACATCTGTGATCCGGCGCGGAAGGAGACATTGGCCAAGTTGCACCAACCGGTACTGTCATTGCCGACTTCAACATCCGCATTGAGAATCGTTGAATCGTTGGCGATGACGGCTTCGCAGAAATTTGCCATGTGGACAACATCTCCTCGGTTGCCTTTAAACTTGCGGATGACTTTGCCGTCCTTGTCTTTGGCGACGCCTCTACCACGCTCGCCATGGTAGGTGCCCCCTTCGCAGATCGCGACGTAGCCGCTGTTGGGTCCTACGTGCTTGGTTGGTTTCTTACCGCCGGGTTCGCCGGGAAGATTGCTCAGCCCAATGACGACCGGGATGCTACCGGTATCGAAATATGTGAAATGAACATTGGGAGTTTGCCCGGCGTCGTCCCACAGAACGCGTCCACCGCCGCCAAAGATCTTCTTTGGAAGTTTCACTTTGTCCAAGAAAATATTGTTGCGCACATCATCAAGTACATGAACGCCCCAGTTGCCCATTTCACCAGAACCCGTGTTCCAATCCCAGTGCCAATCGTAGTGCAATTTTTTACGCATGATCGGTTGGTTTTGGGCGGGGCCTAACCAGAGGTCGTAGTCCAGACCAGCAGGGATCTCCAAAGGCGTATCGCGTTTTCCAATTGACGCCCGGATACCGTAACGGTTTACTTTCGCGGCGGTGATTTCGCCGAGGGCTTTTTCTTCGTGCAAGAACTTTTTGATTTCGGCTTGCATGGGATCGGAACGTTGCTGTGTTCCGATCTGACAGACTTTGTTGTATCGCTCAGCGGCGGCGACTGTTTGGACACCTTCCCATTGAGAATGAGAGAGCGGCTTTTCGACGTAAACATGCTTGCCGGCTTCCATCGCCCAAATCGCGGCCAGGCAATGCCAATGGTTACACGTCGCAATTACGACTGCGTCGATGGTTGGATCTTCGATCAGCTTTCTTAGATCCGAGAACGTTTTAGCGTCGGGAGCAATCTTTTTTGCGGCGGCGATACGTCCAGGATCAGGATCGCAAACGGCAACGATATCGCACAGATTTGTCTTTAGAAATTGAGCCATTAACAATCGTGCTCTTCCTCCGCAACTAATGAAGCCTAGCGCAACGCGTTCGTTTGCATTGCGCGCCCAGAGTCGTGCGGGTTGGCTGACAGTGATTCCAGTCGCAGCTGATGCGGCCAAGAACCTACGGCGAGAAAGAGTGCTCATTAATATGTCTCCTGCGGTCGGTTGGAATGATTTTGCGGAGCTTTCTTCGAATGCCCACTAGAGTTTAAACTGAGTATCCATTGAAAAGTTTTGCAACAAGTAAATGTTTGTTTTACCGGCTCAAATGTCGGCTCAACGGCGAACAAAACTTGCAATCCTCAAGTCTAATAGAATAACACGCTCACTGGCGAACAATTGTAGACGGAAGTTGTCCAAGTTTATATGAAGATTCGAATGTCTCAACTTTTTATCAGAGTTGAGTGGTCTTGATGCTAAATCATGGCTAATTCAACGTTGTAATGGGCAATTCGAACTGTGTAAATCCGCCAATCCATGTCATAATGTGACGCTGGCTTATATCCGAAACAATTCCGGAGAAACCAAAGATGTCCCAAGTGCTGCACCAACCTACGCTGGTTCTCAACCGCAACTGGCAGCCTGTCAACGTGGCCACTGTCGGTCGCGCACTTTCCTTGGTATTCAGCGACCGCGCAAAGGTAGTCGACGTTAATGACTATCGGTTGTATGACTGGTGCGATTGGGCCGACCAAACGCCCGCACAAGACGGACAGTTTATCCAAGCCGTTTCTCAGAAAATTTGTGTTCCCGAAGTGATCGTTTTGACGCGATACAACCGGCTGCCTGACACGAGCGTCGCGTTCAGCCGCCGGAACTTGTTCAAGCGCGATCGGTTCATGTGCCAGTACTGTGGCGTAACACCGAAGTCGGACGAACTGACGATCGACCATGTTGTGCCTCGATCGCACGGAGGTGGTTCGACGTGGGAGAATTGCGTGTTGGCTTGCATTGACTGCAACCACACCAAAGCCGACCGCACGCCCAAAGGGGCAGGTATGAAGCTGAAGAAAGATCCTGTCCGACCGCAGTGGTCACCGGTATATTCGCGCTACGACACGCGCTTTGAAAGCTGGTCGAAGTTTATCAGTGATGCTTACTGGAACGCAGAGCTGGAGCGCTAAAATTTTCAGCGGTAAGATTGTCGATTCGTTGGGGCGGCTCAGTTTTCTGGGCCGCTTTTTTTTCTGGCATGGATTTGAGTATGGGGCGTCCGAGTGCAGCGTTACGGCTTGTTTGAAGGGTAGTGGATGAGGCCACGAATCCTGCGGCTGCATTAAACGATGTACTAAAGGCTGAATCGAAGGGTAAAGGAGGGACAGGACTCGTTGCCTCATCCACTACCTCGAACCCTAAATCCAAGTTGGAAAACAGTACTAGCAGATGCTATAGCTCTGGCGAAGCAATGCTTTGCCACGGACACATTTTAAGTTAGTATGTCTGGCACTTTTGCACCGAAGCTCGGTTTTATTGACTGAATCACTATACCTACTTTTTACCCGCGACTGTCCTATGAAAATGCATCTTGCCGCTTTGTCCCTAGTTGTCCTTCTGATTCTCGTTTCGGATACGGTGATTGCGCAAAACGCAAACACTCAACAGTGGGCAAGATGGCGAGGACCGCAAGGCGATGGCACAGCGGCTGATCAGAGACCGGTGACTCAATGGAGTGAAACTTCGAATGTAGTCTGGAAAACAAAAGTACCAGGCAAAGGCCATTCGTCTCCACTTGTGGCGGCGGACAAGATCTTCTTAACGACGTCTGATGTGGACGAAGGCACTCAGTCGGTGCTGTGTTTTGATCGTGATTCAGGCCAGCAGATTTGGTCGAAAGTTGTGAACCAAGGTGAACTTACCGAGGAGATCCATCAGAAAAACACACACGCTTCACCAACGGTCGCGATCCATGGCGATTTGGTTTTCGCGCTTTTTAATAACCATGGAAAACAGACGCTGACCGCGTTGAACTTCGATGGTGTTGTCGCTTGGGAAAAGTCCCTGGGGGAATATAAGTCGAAATACCCGTTTGGCGTGGGGGCTTCGCCAATCGTGTATGAAGACTTGGTGATTGTCCCCCATGAGAATGAAATCGACAGCAAAATGGTCGCCTTGGATGTCAGGACTGGAGAGACCAAGTGGACTGCACCGCGCGAGCATACAAGCTATTCAACACCGGTGGTGGCGAAGGTAAACGATGAAGACCAATTGCTTATCAGCGGGCGATCTTCGATAGCTTCGTTTAATCCTGAAGATGGCAAGCAAAATTGGTCTGTGCCGGCGAAATGGGAAGTCACCTGCGCGACGATGGTTTGGGACCAAGAACGCGTTTATGCAAGTGGTGGGTATCCGGTGCGGCAAACCATTGCGGTGACTCGTGACGGATCGAAGAAAGTTTGGGAAGCTCCGGTTAAGTCCTATGAACAATCCATGATTGTCGTTGGCGATCATCTGTATAGTATGAGCGATCGCGGTGTCATCTTTTGTTTCGACTCAGCGACCGGCGAAGTCGCGTGGAAAGAACGATTCAAAGGCCCCGTAAGTGCGTCGCCGATCTACGCTAACGGCAATCTTTACTTCACCGCAGAAAACGGCAAGACCATTGTTATCAAAGCGGATCCTTCCGAGTTCCAAGTTGTGGCGAAAAATCAATTAGGGACTCGGGCGTTTGCTTCGTTTGCTCTGGTTGAGAATAAAATCATCACGCGCGTCGGAGATAATTCAACTGGCGAGTACCAAGAGTGGCTGTATTGTTTGGGCGAGTAGTTGTTCAAGATACAGTGGCGAAACGAAAAAACGGCTCCAAACCGCATTCTGCGGTGGAGCCGTTAGTCTTTAGCTTTCACTCTTCCGACGCTGATTAAGCATCGAAGATTTTTGGAGCGCCCATTTGCTCATGAATTTGATTACAGACTTGAGGAGGAATTCCTAAGCCTTGAGCCAATTGGCCAAGGTATTGAGCTTCGTTTTGCGAATCAAGTTCGATCGAAGTCAATGACAGAGCGTAAACTTGACCAGCCATTTCGCGCGGAACAGAAGCCGCAAATGCTGCCGCGTCCAACGGTTGGCTGAATTCATTCTGAACGAATGCAATTTCTTCTTGAGAAACTTCAGCGCCCAGTCCTTCGACGATTTTCTTTTTCTCAGCGTCATCGATGCGGCCGTCTGATTTGGCGGCGTTGATCATCGCGCGAACGATAATTTCGGCTTGCTGGTTCGCTGCTGCGTGCTGTTGAGGTTCAACTTGAGGTGGTTCGCCACCGCCCAAAACAGAGCCAAGCAAACCACCAAGAACACCGCCACCTTGTTGCTGTTGTTGTGCTGGTGCTGCTCCGCCACCGCCAAGCACACCGTTAAGAAGTCCACCAAGTCCGCCACCACCGGCTTGTTGTTGGCCACCGCCAAGCACGCTGCCAAGCAGACCGCCAAGGGCCCCGCCACCAGATTGCTGGCCGCCACCGCCTAAAACGCTGCCGAGCAGTTTTCCGCCCAAACCTGAGGTAAGGTTTCCACTGCCGAGTAAACTTCCCAATAATCTTACTGCGTCCATATTCGTAACTCCGTAACTTTCTTTGCTTTTGGCAATTGTATCTTCTTTTCAATTACCCCTCTGACCATCACGACGACGAACATTGGGACCAACGGATTTTACAAAATAAATGGTGGCAATCCATGAGGCAGGATGATCCTTTATCACTTTTTTCCCAATCGTCGATTGTTTCCTAGCGAATCGCCGTGCTATTATCTGCCATTGTTTCGTTGGACACATTGATAACATACTAATATTTCACGCCGGCGATTGTCCAAAAGCAGATCTTATCGCTCTAAGATGTAGAAAGTCGTTATGACCACAGCCCCCCTTCGCGCAGTTGAGCCCATTGTGGATTTTGCAGCTGTCCTGGAACACGCAAAATCAATTCACCCGGAACTTGAAGTTGCACTGACCGCAGCCGCGGCTGCCGGAAAGGTCATTGTGGATGGGTTTGGGAAGTTCCATACCATCGATCAAAAAGGTGTTGGCGATTTCGTTTCCGAAGTCGATCATTTGGCTGACCACAAGTGCTGTGAAATTCTCTCCAGCGACAGCCCTTTGGCGATTCTTTCTGAAGAGCTACATCCGGATCTTGCTAAGGGGGTAGAAGATTTTTGGATTGTGGATCCTTTGGATGCCACGAGTGCTTTCTTGATGCAAGCAGGCCCGCAGTATCCGGCGGTTCTTATTGGCCGATACGAAAAAGGAAAAGGTGTCTTGGGCGTTGGGCACTTTCCTCTGACGGGCGAGTGGTTTTATGGCTATCGTGGCAAGGGTGCGTTCAAGAATACAGTTCAACTAAAAATTCCTGTTGCCGATTATCCGTTGGGAGAGGCTTGGGTCGAAATGAATCAGTACGGAGATTCGCAATACGAGACCAAATCATTCACCGTTTTGAGAGATCGTTTGCGAACCGCAGATGGCGCACGGATGGTGACGACAACGGTTCCCAACTCTGGCGTCGCGCTTCGCGTAGCCGAATGCAACACTGGTTTGGCGGCTGCCATTCACGACAATCAAAACAAAAAAATCAAACAGGCTCCTTGGGATGTCGCGCCGGTGAAAGTAATTTTGGAAGAAGCAGGTGGCGTGTTTGTTAATCTATCCGGGAAACCGATTGACGCTTTCGTACCGGAAGTATCCATCATCGCCCGCAGTCAGTCTCTGGCGGAACAAATCATCGGTCTGCTTGATTGAGGCTGGCCCCGCACCTTAATTATTGGTCTATCCCTAATCAAAAAATTCCATGCCGATTGATTCTTTTACTTACGCCAAGTGGATAGAAAATGGTGAACTCGAAGAAACCGTCGAGACCCAAGTCGCCAGTCTTGACGATGATTTGGTGGGGCATTTTCGTAATGCGTTAAAAAACCTCTCGGGAGATTTGGAGCTCCCGTACGAAGCCGGGCTGCCAAACCAGGCCGAAGCCCCCGTCGAAGTTTCTCATTGTGAATACCGGATCGGTTCTGACCTACAAGGCGGCGCCTATGTGATGTTTTATATTCACGATGCGACCGCTATGACGTCAGTGTTTTTGCAAGGTGCAGATGAATACCACGAGACGCAATTGCTAGAAACGATCAAGTGTTTGCTGCTGGAGCCCGATGATGTCGACGACGCGGAAGAACTCACTGACGAGCAACTAGACGAACTGCTGGCCTTGGATGCGTTTGGTTTTGATTCTATTGAGCAACGTCCGGCCGTGTTTTCAGTCCTTCACGATCTTGAACCGGCGGAACCTGAAATGATGGCGTTTATTGAGAGAGTAAATTTGCATATGGCGGCCGCATTTATGGAAGTCGGCCAATAGAGGGCGCTTAGAGGGCGCGAAAAGCAGCAGATGAGCCCTATGCCATGGTTCGTGTCGTGATAATCGAGCATAGCTCCGTAATGTCTACGGGTTTGACCAGATGATTGTCAAAACCCGCCTCCAGAATCATCGCGCGTTCGTGTTTTTGTCCGTAGCCGGTCAACGCAACAAAATAGGTGTCGTTCAACCCCGTGTGCTCTTTCAGTTCACGAACCACGTTCAGCCCATCCTTGCCCGGCAATCCGATGTCAATCAACACGATTTTGGGTGTAAGGCTAGGGATTTTATCCACCGCTATTTGACCGTCGTTGAACGTGGTCACATCGAACCCGCGCGTTTCTAGTGCCAGCGACAATGCCAACCGCGCATCTTCGTTGTCTTCTACGAGGACTAATTTGTCAGCCAAAGGTTCGAACGTCTTTGGTGGAGCTCCGTTGGTTGCTTCGTCTATCGGAAGTCGAACGTCGAAGTCAGTTCCCCCCAGTTTCCCGGGACTGATAACGCTTACGGCCCCCGAATGGGCTTCCGCGATTTTCTTCACAAGGTATAGCCCGACCCCAAGGCCTCCTGCGTTGCGGTCCAGTGGTTGCTCTTCCTGGAAGAACAAGTCGAAAATTTTGGCCAGCGCTTCGGGGGCGATTCCTTTTCCGCCATCACAAACGGATGTCACGATATGATCGCCTTCGATTTTGCAGCCAACTTCCAGCACGCTGCCGGGATCTGAAAACTTGGATGCATTGTCAATCAGGTTGATGAACGCTTGCGTCAGCCGAACGCGATCCCCTTTTATTATTTCCTCTCGCGCGTCGCAGGAGAATTTTAGGGTTTGGTTTTTCTCTGCGTAGACTGGTTTGGCGGACTCAATGATCTCTTTTAACAGATCCGAAAAACAGATGTTGTCTCGTTCAAATTCTATCTGGTTTTGGCTGACCCGGCTAACTTGTAAGAGGTCGTCCAACAGTCTTTTGATGACTGTGGTCTGGCGTTTCACGATACCAAATGAGGTTTTGCACTGAGACGGAAGTTGTTCAATCGCTGATGGTTCGCTCGCGACGATATCTATTGCGTATTGAATGCCTGCGACTGGATTCCTTAACTCATGAGACAGCATCGATAAAAATGAGTCTCGGTATGCCAAGCGGTCTTCGGCGAGAATTTCGGCGTTCTTTACGTCATTAATATCTGCCAGCGTTCCGGCAAGCGACAGCGTGTTTCCATCGCTATCAATTTCGCGATTACCAACCAAGCGAAACCACTGATACTCACCTGTGGCAGCGCGGCACCTCAGTTCTTCAACGTAGGAGTCCTCTTTTAGTCTGTCCGAAGCAATGTCAAAGACCGCTTTATCACGGTCGTCGGGGTGAATGCGTGACAAAAGACGTTCTACTGAATTGTTCAACTGGCCTTTAGTCAGACCCAGTAATCGTTCGATGTGTTCAGCGAAAATCCAATCGCTTTTGTCAGGGTGCAATTCCCAGAATGCAACTAAATGACTTTTTAGAGCCAAGTCAAAGTTCTTTTCTGTGCGTTGAAGCTGTGTTTTTGTTTCCGTTAGCTCGGTTTCGTCTAACACCAAAATGTAGACTCCGGCGATCGCTGATTGATCGGCTGTCTTGGTCGGCGTCATGTAGATAGACAGCGCTTTCTGGTCATCAGCTTGAAACGAGAAGCGGTGCTGATAGTGAACGTGTTGACCGGTGAAGGCGACATCAATGTTTCGTTTCGCTAAATCCCAGTTCGACTCTCGAAGTAAATCTGAAAGAAAAACATCACCGCCTTCTAAGAGACGCGGGTATTGAATCCGCATGTTGTTGTTGGAGTACATGATTTTGTAATCAGCATCGACCATGCAGACGCGGCCGGGAATGCTGTTCATTACCGAACCGAAGGATCGCGCGGCGGCAGTCTGTTCCGTACGATCGGTACAGTAGGTGAACACACCTTCGATGGTTCCATTCGCGCCGACGTGGGGTACCAACTTGGTAAGAAAGATTGCCGAGCGTCCGCCGGTGACGATAGGGCTTTCAAATTCTTGTGGCGTGCCATTGAGGGCTTCGATATATCTGTCGACGTTAGTTTCAAAGACGTCATTGTCATAGAGATCGCTGAGATGCTTGCCCTTGATTGTTTCGAGCGTTTCGCTCCTGTTTTCCAGATAAGCTTCGTTGGCGTATAAAAACGTTAGATCAGGGCGTAGGTAAGATACTGATACCGGAGAAGAATCCAACATCTTCGTCAAAATTTCAATAGATTCTGTAGCAGATTCATCCACAGTGCAGTCAATCAGTAGGAGTTTGTTTCAATTAACTTTTTGGAAGTCCATAAACGTTGGACTTAGAACGAAACATCGCAATCGTTCGAGATCAAAATTGGGAGTAAGACGTTGGTGAGAGAAACCAGTTTTTAATATTAGAAACTGTATCTTTGTATTGAGGCAGCGCTTTCATTTTCTTCCACCGATCGGACTCCAGAAAGGATTTCCAGTGAGCCTCATGTTCCTCTAAATTCTTCGCCGACAACATGTAGACGAGATTGGGAAGATCCGGCCCGGACAATGTTTCTCCAAAAAACACGGGGCCCATTTCTACATCGCGCATTAACTGCGTTTCACCCGAATCGAACATTTTTACTTTACGTCTGGCATGTTCCTCGGTATGGCTTTCGTACAAGCGTAGCTCGAACATCCTTCCGTCAGTTTTCTCTTTGCAAAAATCTGCCAACTCCATTTGAGGAATGCTCACAAATGCCTTCAGCAAACGGCTTTCGATCCTGTCAAAGATGCCGTCCCCTTTCTTACGATCCAAGTACTTTTTGCCTGCCTCTTGATATTTGGTATCCGTCGCCAGCTTTTTATTGTAGTTGCTGAACGATTCAAGGCTCGCGAAAGGAATCACTACATAAATAGAGTGGTCGTTTTCATCTTTGAGGTTATGAAACGCACCTACATTTTCGATCTGCTGCCTGTTAAGCGCTGGCAGCAACGCGTCTCGCAAATAGTCGTCAGCGATTTGCTGTTTCTCAAAATCGTAAATTTTATAGATGCGAATTTCGTAGTACTGAAGTTTGGGGTCTTCAGCGGTTGCCATGTTCAAGTTGGATAAAAGCAGCGCCGAAAAACAGAAGAATAAGCTCCGAAGGGTAAATCCAAATTTGGTAGTTTCATTCATAAGAGCATCCGTTTTTGGTCGAGATTTTAAAGTGATTCGGGCATTCGTCTTTGATCCGACTATTGCTTCAGCAATTTTTTCAGTTCGGGCATGATCGCATCAGCCCAAAGTTCATAGCCTTTGCGATTGGGATGCAGCGAATCGCGCATAATTGATTTGGGTAACTGACCGCCGTCTTCGAGAAACGCGTCATTGATATCGGTATAGAAAACAGACTGGTCATCGGCAAAGTCTTTGATGATGCTGTTGATCGCGTCGTTCTGCTTGCGATATTCTCCCTCGGGAGATTCGTCGCGCGGGAAAATGGCTTGGAGAAGAATTTTCGTTTCTGGAAGTCTTGCTCGCAGTTCGTTGATGATCTCTTTGATGCCCAGTGCGGTTTCCTCGGCTGGTTCCTTGCGGTGACCCGTATTGTTGGTGCCGATCAACATCAGCACAGCCTTGGGAGAAATTCCTTCGATGGCACCGTTACGAAGTCGCCATAAGACGTGCTCTGTTCGATCGCCGCTGAAGCCAAGGTTGAGGACCTGCAGGCCCTGAAAGTGCTTTTTGAAGACAGGCCGCCCCGCATTTTCCCAATTATGAGTAATCGAATCCCCCAGCAGCACGACGTCGACCTTTTTCATTTTGTTTTTTTGTTGCAATTTTTCATCATGACGATCCTGCCACCAATCAAGGGCCCAAGGTTCTGAATTCATTCCAACCGTCAGCGACAATGGCAATTTTTTAACACCCGGATAGTCGCGCCAAGTCCACCGCAGCGCGTCGGGAAAGATTGCGCCTCCGTGATTGCCGTTGTGCGCTCCGCCACCGTACTCAAATTTGTGATCGTATTTCTTGTGCATCAGTGCTTTGTGCATCTGTTGATTGCCCAACGGCCAGTTCCCGTGTTCGTTGTCCAAATCATTGCTGCCGTCCTGCATGTAAACGCGAATCGGTTTTGCGTCGGTTTTGCGGATGATGCCCGGATAGGTGTCCCCATGGCGGATGTTGGTGAAGCTGCCGATGTGGCTGATGACTTTTGAGAACTTGTCGGGCCGCTCCCAAGCAGCGGTAAACGCACAGATGCCACCGCTGCTAATTCCGCAGATCCCACGGCCGGCTGGATCTTGGGTGATGTTGTATTCCGATTCGACCTTGGGCAAAACGTCTTCCAACAGAAAACGAACGTAGTCATCGCTGAGCGTGTCGTATTCGAAGGAACGATTTTCGGGTTGAGGCTTCCAACCGCGTTTCTCGGGCAGGGCATCCTTTTTGTGGCCGGGATCGACGAAGACACCAATCATCACGGGAATCTGCGATTTGTGAATCAAGTTGTCCATCACCACGGGGGCGCGGAAATCGCCGTCGCGGCGCTGATAGGTGTGACCGTCCTGGAAGACCATCAGGGCAGCCGGTTTCGATGGATCATATTGTTGCGGAACATAGACGGAGTAGCGTCGTTTGGTGCCGGGGAAAATTTTGCTTTCGAGCAACTCGTGTTCGGTGGTAATTCCTTGGGGAACATCGGTTTGCACCATCGAGTCATAACCTTGTGAATATTTCGTGGGGGTGGCCTTTTTTTGCTGGGCTTGAATCGTTGACGTCGTTGTCATGACAAAAAGTGGTAAAAGAAAGACAAAACAACAGACCGAACAAGCCATCGGCGAAATTGGCGAAACCGAACGGTAGCTTGGATGTCCAATGATTGATGGCATGCTTAATTCGCTTGGTTGTCGTGACTTGGTTATGGTGGTTAGATTGTCCTCGGTCCTATCATAACAATGAGTATTTCAAATTGGGGCCTGATGAGATATTTCTTTTCGGTAAATACGGTTTTGCCTTTATATAACGATCATGGCTAAAAACAGAATCCAGCCCTGTCAGCTCTGCCAACGCACCGTAAAAAAAGGCACGACGGAGCATCATTTGATTCCTCGTCGTTGCCATCGCAATCGCTGGTTCCAGAAAAACTTTACGCGCGAACAAATGCGGGTGACCATTTCAGTGTGTGGCGAGTGTCATAATGCTATCCATCGGTTTGTTCCGCGCGAAAAAGAACTAGGTCGATACCACAACACCATTGAAACGTTGCTGGCACACCCTGAGATTGAGAAATTTGTCAGTTGGGTCAGAAAAAGAAAGTAATGTTGCCTACAATAATGCCGAATTATTGAGCAAGCCAATTCCCTATCGTCCCCAACTGCATGACTGATCATCAATCCACTTACGCAATCATCGGCGGCGGCATCTCAGGGCTCTCCGCGGCGTTCTATCTGCAAAAGAAGAAGCCGGAAGCTTCCATCACGGTCTTTGAATCCAGCGATCGGTTGGGTGGCGTTTTAAAGTCGGTTCGTCACGGCGATTTCCTCGTAGAAGCTTCCGCCGACATGTTCGTGACCCAGCCACCTGCGGCCATGGAGCTGTGCCGCGACCTAGGTATCGAAGCCGACCTTTTGCAGACTCAGCCCGTCGATGATCGAGCGTTTATTGGGCTGGGAAAGAAGCTGTTTCCTGTTCCCAAAGGTCTGTCGATGATGGTGCCAACGCTCCCGCAGCCGATTCTCGAAAGTGAGCTGCTGTCGGATGAGGGTAAGGCGCGGTTTCTTTCCGAAGGCCAAGTTGAAGCCAGCAACAGCACCGCCGACGAATCGCTAAAGTCGTTTGCGGTGCGGCGTTTTGGTACTGAAGCCTACGAGAAGATTATCCAGCCGATGGTCAGCGGAATCTACACCGCCGATCCGGATAAATTGAGCATGCATGCGACGATGCAGCGGTTTGTGGACATGGAACGCGAGCACGGTAGTTTGATTGCTGCGATGGAGAAGAATCGCAACGAGGGTGATCGA
>CALDEW010000208.1 GCA_937942355.1 uncultured Pirellulaceae bacterium
CCTATACGTTGGAAGGGATCAGCATAGCGGCGAAATCGTTCCGGAATAGGCTGCCGGATTTGAATTTGGGTCATTTAACGAAAAATACCGGCTCAGGAGAAAGACCATTAACGACAGGCTGACCTGTTGATCCATTAGCGAGGCCCACGGGTGTCGATTCGTCCAGCAACGTAGTGGAGGTTTGGGGTAAAACGACTCTCGAAGTTAACGAAATCCAAATGGCGCGAACGTGAGGGCGATTAGATTTTAATTGCCAAAAGATCCCCTTTATCAGTCGCTATTACTCTGGAAAAATATAGTTTCATCTGCCATAATCCCGCCCTTATTCGATACTAAATCCAACACTAAATCACTCTCATTGGCGCGCCATCATCCTGAGATCAGGATAATGGTTCTACGTCTGCTGGCGCGACCACACGATATTAGGAGATAGAATGCATTACAAAATTCTCAACAGCGGCGGTTTAGGCGTCGCGGGTCGGCAAAATGAGCTGATCGAATTGGCCCTTACTCATAAGTTTGATGGCGTCGAGATCGACATGAACGACTTGGTAGGCCGCCACGATACGCTTGGTAAGGAGTTCGCGTGCCAGTTTCTACAGTCGGCTCGAATCGACCTTGGGACCTTTGACATGCCCATGGACTTTGGCGCTACGGAAGACGATTTTGCTAAGCAAAGTGAAAAACTGGACACGATCATCGATCTGGCGAAAACGCTGGGCACACATCAGTGTGTTATCCGCATCGCACCGCAGGCAAAAGAGTTTGCGTTTCAGGAAAATTTTGAAAAACACTCGGCACGGATCTCTGCGATTGCTGACAAACTACAAGAAGCTGAAATCAGCGTCGGTTTGTTTTTACAAGCGTCTAAAGTTGGCAAGGTGATAGGTGACTACAAGTTCATTCAAACCGCCGAAGAGCTTTTGACGTTGGTAAAAAGTATTGGGCACGCCAACGTTGGTATTTGCCTTGATACGTTCGAGTGGCAGGTCGGAGACGGTGCATTGGATCAGCTGTCCGATCTCAATGTCAACGAAACAATCACCGAAGTGCGTTTTGCCGATCTGGCATCAACCGCTGATAAAGCCGATCTTAAAAAAGGCGATCGCCTTTTGCCGGGCGATGGTGAAAACTCAATCTCTGTGCGCTTGGCGGAGATGTTGCGTGAGAAGGATTATCAAGGAGCTATTTCAGTTTCAACTGATACCGCGACCTACTCCGACGTCAATCGCCACAAGGTGGTTGCGAAACTGAGTTACCGGCTGGCACAACTGGTAGCCGGCGAAGATCCGACGGCCGATCCGAACGCAGTTGCTGCTGAAGATGAAGAGAACGCAGAAGGTGAAGCCGCTGCCACGGAGGAAGCGACTGCCGGTGAAGCCGCCGCTGAAACTGCTGACACCGCAGCTGCAGCTGACAAAAAAGACGAAAAAGAAGAAGCTGCCACGACCTAGTCATTGGTTTGTCGGCATTTTAGTTTTTAATGGGGTAGGCCTTCAAGTTGCGCTTGGGCCTGCCCTATTTTTTTATCGCAATCCAATACTTCAAACAGATCTTAAGAGCTTTCTATGTCCACCGAATTGAACAAATACAGTCGACGTATTACTCAGCCACCGGTTCAAGGCGCTTCGCAAGCGATGCTTTACGGCACCGGAATGACTGAAGATGACATGAACAAAGCTCAGGTCGGCATCGGCAGCGTTTGGTATGAGGGCAACACTTGCAACATGCACCTCAACACCTTGGCCGCCGAGGTGAAAAAAGGCGTTGTCGATGCGGGGCTCGTTGGCATGCGATTCAACACCATTGGTGTTAGCGATGGTATTTCGATGGGGACTGAGGGGATGAGTTTCTCCTTGCAGTCGCGGGACGTGATTGCGGATTCGATCGAAACGATCATGGGCGGACAGTGGTACGACGCCTGTATCGCGCTGCCTGGCTGTGATAAGAACATGCCCGGGTGCTTGATCGCGATGGGCCGATTGAATCGTCCAAGTCTGATGGTTTACGGCGGTACGATTCGAGCCGGTAAGTTAAACGGTTGTAAACTGGATTTGGTTTCCGCGTTTCAGTCTTACGGCGAATACGTGGCGGGTAAGATTGACGATAAAGAGCGTCGTGAGATTGTCAAAAACTCCTGCCCGGGGGCAGGGGCCTGCGGCGGCATGTACACCGCCAATACGATGGCCAGCGCGATTGAAGCTCTTGGTATGGCGCTGCCCTTTAGCGCTTCTATTCCAGCCGAAGATCCGGCGAAGATCGACGAATGCCATCGCGCGGGCGCCGTGATTTTGAACTTAATGGAAAAAGACATTAAGCCGCGCGACATCATGACGCGCGACGCGTTTGAGAATGCGATGGTCGTTGTGATGGCACTAGGTGGATCGACCAATGCGGTTTTGCATCTGATCGCAATGGCGCGGAGTGTTGATGTGCCGTTGACGCTGGACGATTGGCAATCCGTTAGCGACAGGATTCCACTGTTGGCGGACATGAAACCCAGTGGAAAATATGTTCAAGAAGATCTACACGCGATCGGTGGTACGCCGGCAGTGATGAAACTGCTGCTTGCCGAAGGATTACTCAACGGGGATTGCCTGACGGTGACGGGAAAGACATTGGCCGAGAATTTGGCCGAATTGCCGGAGCTTGACGCAGGCCAAGACATTATTCGCCCGGTAAGTGACCCCATTAAAAAATCGGGCCACTTGCAAGTCCTTTACGGCAACCTGGCTCCTGAAGGCGCCGTCGCGAAGATCACTGGTAAAGAAGGGCTTGAGTTTTCGGGAACGGCGAATGTGTTTGATTCCGAAGAGGCGATGGTCGAGGCGTTGTCGGAAAATAAGATCAACAAAGGCGACGTGGTCATCATTCGCTACGAAGGTCCCAAAGGCGGTCCCGGCATGCCAGAAATGTTGACGCCGACGTCGGCGATTATGGGGGCTGGATTAGGCAACGATGTCGCGCTGTTGACCGACGGAAGATTCTCGGGTGGTTCGCACGGTTTCATTGTCGGGCACATCACGCCTGAGGCTCAGGAGGGAGGGCCTTTGGCATTGGTGCAAAACGGTGACAAAATTACGATCAACGCGGACACCAACCGCTTGGATATCGATCTATCCGAAGACGAATTGAAATCCCGCCGCGCGAAATGGACGGCTCCCGACTACAAAGTAAAACGCGGTACGCTTTACAAGTACATCAAGAATGTAAAATCGGCTTCCGAGGGCTGCGTTACCGACGAGTAGGTTTGAATGAATCGCACGTGGCGGATTCAAAAGCGCGATCATTGGTCAGTTTAACGACTAGCCGGAAGGCGTCGGCGTTTTGCTCCGCCAAACACGGTCGCCTTCCGGCTCGTCGTTAAACCGTTATCCAATTTTTGGATAACGTAAATGCCAATGTGGGGAGCTGCGCGGCGTCGATTTTGGGAAACAGCAAGGCACTACGGCGCGTTGCCAAAAAACAACATCGAAATTGTTTTTGCCCGCGTTTTGATCATTAACGGATTTGGTATCTGATTTGCACGGTCTCTTGGTAACACGTTTTGCCAATTGCCGTTTTTCAGGGGCCCAAGAATGACCGATACACAGAATCACTACGAAGTTTTGCAGCTTAGCCCCAATGCCAGTATCGAGTCGATCGAACGCATGTTCCGTTTTCTCGCGACCAAGATGCATCCGGACGCCGGCGGCGACAAAGAAGAATTTCACCGACTTGTCAAAGCATTCGAAGTCATCCGGCACCCGAGTTCCCGCGCAGCATACGATGCCGAACTGACCAATCAGAATCTCCAGAACGATCATCTTCAGCAGCATGCCGCTCAGGCTGGCAACGATGTGGTCGACCGCCACCAACTGCTGTGCTTGTTTTACGCTCGCCGTCGTCAGGGTGGAAATCAACCGGCCTTGGGAACGATGACCGTTTCGAAGATGATGGATCTTTCGCAAGACATTCTTGATTTTCATCTTTGGTACTTCCGCGAAAAAGGGTGGATCAAGCGCGCTGAGGATGGTGGCTTTGCCATCACCGCCGAAGGCGTCGACAAGGTAGAAGCGAGTGAAATTCAAATCGGCAATCATTTAAGAATCGAAGCACAGCCTCAGCCGAATTTCGAAAACTCTATAACGCACGCGATGGCGGCTACCGTTTAAGAACTGACGAAATAATTTCAGATTTACCGGAGGCTTCTCGCCACCGCCCTTGTTGATTGGCGGAGGTGAGGGAGCCCGTTCTATTTACGCGGCTGATCCGCCTCTTCTGGCTGCTGCGACAATATGGTCGCATTTCTTTGTTTTGCTTGGCGAGTGTGTGCGGTTTGATCCAAACGGATACGTACTTTCAGGCGTCTTCTGCTGTCGCGATCTGGGGCATGAGAATTGGTAGTGACATCATTGGCAAAAACTTGTCAAATCGGCCCGAATGTCGTGACACCCAATGCAAAATTTGACCCGTTAAGTTAAGTTAATTGCTGCAAACTATAGTTTTACTGTGGCATTGGCCAAGCCCAGCAAATTTGCTGGGTTCAAGCTCACAAAGGAAGCCTTTCAAGCAAAAAGATGAACAGACTTGCCAAGTTTTACGCCAGTTCCATCGGGAAAAAATTCATTGCGGCGATTACCGGCCTGATCCTATTCGGTTTCGTCGCCGGTCACGTTGCAGGACACCTCAAAGTTTTCACTGGCGTCGATACGATCACCGATAATGGTGTCGAGTATGCCGTCCCTCATATTGATCAGTATGGCCAATTCTTAAAAGACGCCGGCACGCCAGTGTTGCCCGCCATGGTTGGGCTTTGGATAGCTCGAATGGTGCTGCTGGGTAGCGTGATCCTGCACATCACCGTTGTGATTCAGCTGAGTCTCAAGAGTGCCGAAGCGCGACCGGTGGACTATGTGAAAAGCAAAAAGAGGTCCGCCACATGGGCGGCCAGATACATGATGTTCTCTGGATCGGTAGTACTTGCCTTTATCATTTTCCATATCTTGCATCTGACCACCGGAACGATCCGAATTGGAGACTTCGAGCACGGTGCTGTTTACCAAAATTTGCAGAACACGTTCCGGCACTGGTATGTGGCGTTGGGTTATGTCATCGTGATGGGGATGCTGGCCTTTCACTTGTTCCACGGAGTTTGGAGTTTGTTTCAAACTTTGGGTTTGGATAGTCCCGACCGTAATAAAGCCATCCGGCTTTTTGCGATGGTCGCTTCAATAGGAATTTCAATCGGATTTGCGCTCGTTCCTTTGGCGTTTCTGTTCGGATTACTGCCCGAGGTTGCCGACTATCCGCATCACCTGTTGGGTGGCCACTAATTGCAACCGAAAATGGTTGCTTGCACGCCAGCGGTTAAATGCCTGGACTTCCCTGCGGACAACAACACTGGTTCTGCTTGCGACCGACTTCCAAGTATCGACATAAATCAAATTCACTGCTCAAGATTGTTCACCTGAAAAGTTAGCTCTTTCCTCAAAGACGGTTTCGAACTGCCATGTTCACACTCGACGCAAAATTACCCGACGGTCCAATCCAAGACGCTTGGACCAACCACAAGAATAAACTTCGTTTGGTCGGACCTAACAACCGCCCCAAATACAAAGTCCTCGTCGTGGGTACGGGTTTGGCCGGCGCATCGGCTGCCGCGTCGATGGCGGCGATGGGCTATCAGGTGGAATGTTTCTGTTTCCAGGATTCACCACGTCGCGCACACAGCATTGCGGCTCAGGGCGGAATCAATGCGTCCAAGAATTATCGCAACGATGGCGATTCCACTTGGCGGCTGTTCACCGACACACAAAAGGGCGGTGACTTTCGTGCTCGCGAAAGCAATGTCTATCGCTTGGCCGAACTCAGCACCGCGATCATTGACCAATGCGTTGCCCAAGGCGTACCGTTTGCTCGTGAATACGGCGGCAAACTGGCCAACCGTTCCTTTGGTGGTGTGTTGGTAGAACGTACCTTTTATTGCCGAGGTGAAACCGGGCAGCAATTGTTGTTGGGGGCTTATTCAGCGCTGCAAGAACAGGTCAGCCAAAAACGAATCAAGATGCATACCCGAACCGAGGTGATGGATTTCATTGTCGTTGACGGGAAGATGCGCGGGCTGATCACCCGGAACATGGTCACCGGCGAATTGGAGCGTCATACGGCCGATGCTGTGGTGTTGGCTACTGGCGGATATGGAAACGTGTTTTATCTTTCGACCAACGCGAAAGGCTCCAACGTCAGCGCGTTGATGCGAGCCCACAAACGCGGGGCCGGATTTGCGAACCCATGTTTCACTCAGATCCATCCGACCTCGATTCCACAGTCGGGTGACTACCAGTCCAAACTAACGCTTATGAGCGAGTCGCTACGGAATGACGGTCGTATTTGGGTGCCACGCAACAAAGATGAAACACGTGCTCCGGAGGATATTCCAGAGGCGGATCGATATTACTACCTGGAAGAACGATACCCTCGTTTTGGCAACCTTGTCCCG
>CALDEW010000209.1 GCA_937942355.1 uncultured Pirellulaceae bacterium
ACAGCAGCGCGTCGACCTAGCGCTCAGCATTCGTAACGCGGGCAACATCGGACAATTCAAAGCCGTCACCACCGCCGCCGTGGCCGACTTCAATGACTCCATCGCGATCGACGATTCCAAATGGAAGCCTTACTTTGGACGGGCGACGGCGTTGGCCAATCAAGACGATCTTCCCAGCGCGATCAGAGATCTAAATAAAGCAATCGATCTCAACCCAAAATCGAACAAAGCTAAATTCAATCGCGCGGAGCTGCTCAGTTGGCAGAAGGATTTCGAAGCTGCGATCGCCGACTATGAAGCGGTGCTAGAAACCGACGCCGACGATGTTCAAGCGATTAATGGTTTGGCATTCGCAAAATTGTATAGTGCAAAGACAGAAGAGGCGATCAAACTGTTCGACCGCGTCGTCGAACTTCAGCCGGATAATTCGGTCGCCTACCAGAATCGCGCCGAAGCTCATCAACGTGCCGGCAACTGGCAACTGGCTCACGACGACCTCACCACCGGTATCAATCGAAAGGCCACTGGTGACGGTTATTTGAAAACGGCTTGGCTTCTTTCGACGTGCCCCGACCCTGATTTCTTCCAACCGCAAAACGCAATGGCGTTGGCCAAAAAAGGCCAGTCATTTGATAAGGATTCGGCGACGACTCTAGAAGTGATGGCGGCGGTGTCTGCGGCCAACGGGGAGTTTGAAGCGGCAGCGCAATTGCAACAGCGAGCGATCTCGAAAGTTAGTACCGCCGATCACCTTAGGATGGACGCCGAAGCCATGAAAATCCGATTGGCAACCTATGAGCGCGAAGAAGTATATTTGCAACAGAAATAGCGATTGGGCAAACAAATCGCGCCCCGTAATTTTCGAAATTCAAGCCCGAAGCGCCCGCCGATCAAAAGAAAATTCGGCAAGTGAAAATCTTGGTCATTAACGGCGGCAGCGGCTGACGCTACAATGTGCGGCTTCCAATTTTTTAGAACCTCACATTCAGTTGCTTACTTCCTATGGCCCAAATTAACGATAACTATCTTAAACTCCAAGCCGGCTACCTTTTCCCCGAAATTGGGCGACGTGTTCGCGCCTACTGCGAAGCCAATCCCGAAGCGGACGTTATCAAGATGGGCATTGGCGACGTGACGCAGCCGTTGGTTCCCGCGATCGTCAAAGCGATGCACGATGGCGTTGATGAAATGGCAACCGCTGATACCTTCCGCGGCTACGGTCCTGAGCAGGGCTACGATTTTTTACGTGACGCGATCGCCAAGAACGATTTCCAAGATCGTGGCATCGATATCTCTGCGGATGAGATTTTTGTTTCCGATGGATCCAAATGCGATTCGGGAAACATTTTGGACATCTTTGGATCGAACAACAAAATCGCTGTGCTCGACCCGGTCTATCCGGTTTACGTTGACACCAACGTCATGGCCGGCCACACCGGCGAAGCAGATGACAACGGGCGCTATGGCGGATTGGTTTACATGCCAGTGACGGCGGAATCAAATTTTGAACCTGAGTTCCCGACCGAAAAAGTTGATTTGATCTACTTGTGTTATCCCAATAATCCGACCGGTGTTGTGGCGACTCGTGAAATCCTAACCAAATGGGTGGCCTACGCAAAAGAAAATGGATCCATCATTCTCTACGACGCGGCGTATGAAGCCTTCATCTCTGACGATTCGGTTCCGCGTTCGATTTACGAAATCGAAGGCGCACGCGATTGTGCGATCGAATTCCGCAGCTTCAGTAAAACGGCCGGATTCACAGGCGTCCGTTGCGCGTTGACGATCATTCCCAAGACACTGATGGGTAAGACCAGCGACGGCAAAGACCAATCGGTTCACGCCCTTTGGAATCGTCGCCACTGCACCAAGTTCAACGGCGTTTCGTTCCCAGTGCAGCGCGCCGCCGCAGCCGTTTACTCGGACGAAGGGAAACAGCAGATCAAAGACCAAATTGCGTTCTACATGAACAACGCAAAATTATTGCGTGAAGGTTTGGTCGAGGCTGGCTTCACGATTTACGGTGGCGTGCATGCTCCCTATGTCTGGCTGCAAACGCCCGCAGGTGTCAGCAGTTGGGACTTCTTCGACAAATTGCTCAGCGAATCCCACATCGTCGGAACGCCAGGCAGCGGTTTTGGCGCCGCGGGTGAGGGTTATTTCCGCTTGAGCGCGTTCAACAGCTTGGAGAACACGCAAGAAGCAATCAAACGCATTAAAAAGGCGTTTGCGTAATGTTGTCTTTCGGTCCCCGAAAGAACACTCAAGCGCTACGGTGCGCCAGTTATTTTCAGCGCACTTTTGGAGACCAAAAGGCTACGATTGCACTTTCGGAGACCGAAAGGCTACTATGTTAGCCTAAGGTGACTGGCGGTTAGCGACACGCTGAAGCGCCGTCGGTTTCTTCAATCGACGGAACTCGTACAAATCGACCGATTCAAAGTTTAACCATTCGGCTTTAACTTCAGCGATCTGAGCTTGATCTGCGGCTGACAGTTGTGAGATGAACGTGTGTTTTGAAGTTGCCGTTAGGCCTTGCTTCAGCAAAGGATTAGGTTCAAAGGTCACCGTGACTTCACTTGGGATCCAGCCCAACTTACGAATCGTTTCGTTCAGACGCATGCGCGGAAACGGCGAAAACGCGTGAGGGTCCGACACCTGCAGGCGCGTGAACGCTTCGATGAAATTGCTGTAGATCGGAAACACTTTCAAATCCGTGGGGCGATTGCCGCGCACGGTATAAGTGATCGTTGGGCTCTTGAGCGTTGCGGCGCCGTTATCAAATTGGATCGCTTCTTCAAATCGTTCGTTGACCAAAAACCCCGCCCGTTCATCTTGCGACGTCTCCCGACGAAGCGCATCGGCCATCTTGATCAACTGAACATCGTCCAGTACCAATTTCATTTGCCGAAGTCGGTCAAGCAGAATCGTTCGGTGTTGCTTGGGTTGTAAAATGGTGACTTCGTGGGACTGTGTTCCCTTGGATTGAAAGTCAAACACCAGACCGTCACTGAACATGGTGACGTTGGACGATGAAGGTTGGTCTTCGCCGCCGACGTAAATTTGCGATTCGATTTTGAACTGCTGAGCAACAACGGCGTCGGTGACAACGGTGTTGGAAACCAAAAGGGTCAACAGCAGGGCAAAGATGTTCCCAGTTGAAAATCGCATGATCAGGCTCGATAAGATTGGCTGCAAAATGTAAACCGCCGCAGCGCCAATTGGATGCTGCTAGAGACGCAAGTTAAACGCATCGCAAATCGAGGTCTACAGGAAGACTGCTAGCACTAAGAGAATCGCCCCGTGAAAACGGTCACTTTGGTCCTGAAATGCGGGCTTAGGCAAGTTAGCGATTTCTGTTATAACCGAGGCCAATGGCACGTGGTGGGTACCTTCCTGCCGCGTCCTGTTTGTCCGTTTTGAACGGGACCTACTTGTCGGTTCTCAGCCGCTAACATCACCGAAAATCGTAATCGTCGTATGACTGAGAGAAACGCTATCACATCACTTCGGTCGAAATTTCATCTAAGCCGCCGCACGAGTCGCACTGTCTGGCGCTTGCCCACATGGAGTTTCATTTTTTGCCTGCTGTTCTGCGGCCCGATGCAGTCGATTTGCCTCGCTCAGTCGGAAGTCGTGTTGCACCTTCCGATGCAAACAGCCGGCCCTAATTCGCTCGATCCCGTCCGCGGTTCGAGCACATACGATAATATCGCGGCGTCTTACGTTTATGAAACGCTGCTGGAATACGAATATCTGACGCGCCCCTATAAGCTGAAACCGTGTCTGCTGGAGGAAATGCCTGAGGTTTCCGAAGACGGGAAAACGTTCACGTTCAAATTGCGCGATGATATCTTCTTCCAAGACGATCCCTGTTTCGAGGGCGGTAAGGGGCGCAAGGTCGTCACCGACGATGTGTTCTATTCGCTCAAACGGATGGCCGACACAAGCAATCAACCCAAGTCATGGTGGTTGATGGCCGACACGATTGAAGGATTTGACGAGTATAAAGAAGAGCAAAACGAAGCTGAGGAATTTGACTATTCGGTCCCCGTTTCGGGCATGGTCAAGATCAACGATCGCGAATTCCAGATCGTACTCAACAAACCCTTCTACCGTTTCATCTATACCTTGGCGATGTTTCAAACATCGGTCCTGCCCCACGAGGCAGTCGATCAATATGGTTTAAAACTATCACGGCATCCCGTTGGCACCGGTCCTTTTCTTTTGGATCATTGGGAGACCGGCGTTCAAATGGTCTACCGGCGCAACCCAAACTACCGCGATGTACGCTACCCGAGTGATCCGGGGATGCTCGAAGATGGGACCGCACCGTACTTAGGCTACGAAGAAGACAAAGCGCTCGGATTGTATGAAAGTGCGGGACAACGTTTGCCATTGGCTGACAAGGTTGTTCTGACGATGTTCCCCATCCCTCAGCCTATGTGGCTCAAGTTCCTCAATCAAGAACTCGACTACTCGCGTGTACCGGCGGAGAATTTTTCGCAAGCGTTCATCAAACGAAAACGTACGCTCCGTCCTTCCTTTGTTGAGAAAGGAATCCGCGTGGTACCGTTGCCACTGCTGGATTTGATCTACAACGGGTTCAACATGGAGGATCCGGGCTTTGGCGGCTACAGTGATGAAAAAAAATGGGTTCGTCAAGCGATTTCGCTGGCCATTGATTTAGAAGAAGTTAACCAAGCTTTCTACGAAGGAATTAATCTGCTCTATGACGGCCCGATTCCCAATGGGCTCGAAGGCCACCCTGAAGGTCATAGCGCCGAGGTAAACTATCGCGGTCCGAATCTGCAAAAAGCTAAAGCGTTGCTTGCCAAAGCAGGCCACCCCAACGGAGAGGGTTTGCCCAAGCTCGTTTTCTACACATCGCGGCAACCTCAGAGTGTCGCGATGGCGTACATGAGCGCACGAAAGCTAAAGAAGATTGGCATCAAGATGGAAATCAACTCCGTCGACTTTTCCGAACTGTCGGAAAAGCTACGTGAGAAGGGTGCACCCTTCTTCGGGCTGGCTTGGGGTGCCGACTACCCAGACGCGGAGAACTTTTTGCAGTTGTTCTATGGCCCTTTCCAATCGCCTATGTCCAACAACTTCAATTATAACCGCCCCCAATACAACCAGCTATACGATGAAGTGCGTGTGATGCCACCGTCGCCGGAGCGTACGGCCAAGTACGAGAAAATGCGCGACATGATTATCGAAGACGTCCCCATGATTGGGTCAATGGCGCGAACGAGGTACTACTTGATCCACAGTCGCCTGAAGAATTTTAAACCCGAGGAGACGTTTTCCAATTGGGTTAAATATCTGACGATTGAATAACATTGAAACGAAGTTTCCTAATGGGAACTTCTCGCAACCAGAAAACGACGGCGGCTAGGAGCCACCGCTACGAAATTCGAAGAAACATTTTTAAAGTGACGATTTATGTGGGCATTTGTAATTCGCAAACTGGTTTATAACATTCCGGTCTATTTGGCGATCATCATGTTGTTGATGGTTCTGCTGCGACAACGTGATCCTGTGGCCGGCATGTTGGGAAAAAATGCGACCGAACAAGACTACATCAACAAGCGCGAAGAGCTTGGATTGAACGTGCCGTTCTTCGTTCAATACGGCAAGCTGGTCAAATCCATCGTCACCTTGGACTTCAGCCAAAAAGTATGGAACGAACCTGGCGTAACCGTTGGCGAAAAACTTTGGACAGCCGTCCCTCGATCTTTAGCGTTGACCGTTCCGGCCCTCGCGATAACTACCGTGATTTCGATATTCATCGCGATGCTATCGGCATTCTACCGCGGCCGTTGGATCGACCGGTTGCTGGTGTTCTTTGCGGTGCTGGGGATGAGCGTCAGTTTTCTGGTTTACATCATCTTTGGACAATATTTCGGTGCCTACAAACTTCAACAGTGGGTGGGTAGCCCTGTGTTTTCAATTCACGGCTATGAGTCAGGAATCTGGAACTGGCCGTTTTACATGCTGCTGCCGGTTCTGATCAGCGTAATCGTCGCGATGGGCTACGACACTCGTTTCTATCGTGCCGTCATGGTTGAGGAAACCCAAGCCGACTACATCACAACCGCGCGGGCCAAAGGCGCTCCGCAGTCGAAAGTTATGTTTGTCCACATGCTGCGTAACGCAATGATCCCTATCGTTACGCGCGTCATGATCACACTGCCGTTCTTAGTGACCGGCTCCATTCTTTTGGAAGAGTTTTTTGGCATTCCAGGAATGGGATACGTGTTGCTGTCGGCAATTCGCAATAACGACTTCCCTGTTGTTGAAGGATTCACGGCCGTTTTCGCTGGACTGTTCATCCTCAGCATCATCGCCACTGATATTCTCTACGCAATTTTTGATCCTAGAGTGAGGTTGCAATAATGAGTGCAATCGGCAAGATGATGGCCACGCGCGAGGCGCAAAAACTGTGGCGAAACAAATCAGCGCTATTGGCAATCGTGGTGATCGGTATTTATTTACTGACGGCTTTGTTTGTGATGGCGGGCGGGATCACGCGCGATACTTGCGATTCAATCGTAGGTTCCAATAAGCTACCGGGCTTCTTCCAGCAGGATTCGCCTGAGAAACGTTACGAAAATGCCACGACGAAATTTCTATCAAAGATCAAACGTGCACTGACCGCCGAAGATGTTACCGCAGCGCTCAAAGAGGTGAAGCTTGGCCCCTATCACGCGGCTGATAAATCACCGGCTGAGTTGGAAACGCTTGTTGCCAAGATTGATACTTTAGCGGCTGAGTTGGATGAAAGCCCGAACCTTGACATTGATCCGTCGATCCTGCCAAAACTGGCGGAACTGGAGGCAGCCGAATCACAGCTTAAGGCTCCGCTGAGCCCTTGGGAGCAATTCGTTCATAATGCATCTGTCTGTCTCGGTACCGACAGCCAAGGCCGTTCGATCTTCTTCCGAGGCATCTATTCGATAAAAATCGCCATCCAGATCGGTTTGGTCACTGCCTTATTTTCGGTGGCCTTGGGCGCGTTTCTGGGAGCCGCCGCAGGTTACTTTGGCGGTTGGGTCGACCATGTAGTCGTTTGGATCTACACAACGTTTTCTTCGATCCCCAATTTGGTTTTGCTGGTGGTACTGGCCTATGCGTTTACCAATTCTGCGGCCAAGGATACGCTACTGCCGGTTTACATCGCGTTCGGCGCGACGTTCTGGATTGGAACCTGTCGGGTCATCCGAGGTGAAACACTGAAACTAAAAGAGATGGAATATGTTCACGCGGCACAGACCGCTGGCTTTGGGCCGATTCACATTTTGCTGCGGTATATCATTCCCAACACCGCTCACTTGATGCTGATCAACTTTTCATTGCTATTGATCGCTGCGATCAAGTCAGAAGTGATCCTCAGCTACCTTGGCTTTGGCGTCAAGAACCAGCCCAGTTGGGGAATCATGATTCGCGACGCCGGTAACAACGGAGACGTCGTCGGTGGTTTCTTTTGGGAGATCGGATTTGCAACGGCGCTGATGTTCGTTTTGGTATTGGCCTTCAACATTCTCTCCGATGCGTTGCAAGACGCATTTGATCCAAAACACGTTTAGGAACTCGATACAAATCGTGAACGACAACACAACTCAATCAGACAAACCCATCCTCAAGGTCCGCGACCTCAGGACCAGTTTTAAAACTGGACGCGGAACGGTGACCGCCGTGGATGGTGTTTCGTTCGATCTTTATCCCGGTGAAACTTTAGGCGTGGTCGGAGAAAGTGGTTGCGGAAAAACAGTCACCAACAAATCTATCATTCGCTTGCTGCCCAATCGCGTCACCATCTACGACCCTGGCAGCGTCGTTGATTATCGTGGCACCAATCTGCTGGGACTGACGGAATCTCAGATGCGCGCCATCCGAGGCAATGAGATCGGCATGATCTTCCAAGAACCGATGACGGCGCTAAATCCCGTCTTCACCATCGGCTGGCAGATTGAAGAAGCCTTGCAATATCACACCGATCTCAACGCATCACAACGAAGAGCGCGAGCGATCGAAATGCTGCGATTGGTGGAGATGCCCAATCCCGAAAAACGTATCGACGAATACCCGCACCAGTTGTCCGGTGGCATGAGACAGCGCGTCGTCATCGCGATCGCGCTGTGCTGTGAACCCGATATACTGATCGCCGACGAACCGACGACCGCTTTGGACGTTACGATCCAATCCCAAATTCTACGACTGATGGACGGACTGAAAGAAAAAACGGGCACCGCGATTATCTTGATCACCCATGACTTAGGCGTAGTAGCGCAGGCCTGTGATCGCGTGATTGTCATGTACGCCGGTCAGATCGTAGAGATGGCTCCCGTGCGGCAGCTATTTCACAATCCCAAACATCCCTACACCAAAGCTCTATTGGATTCGATGCCCAAACCCGGCCGCTCCGGTCATCAAAAACGTCTCCCCGCCATTGAGGGCACTGTGCCAAGCCTTTTCGATCTTCCCGATGGTTGCCGGTTTGCAGACCGCTGCCAACACCGCCGCGACAAATGCGAAGCTTCATTACCGGAACTGGTCACCATCGGCGAAGGTACGCAAGAATCCAAAGCTCGTTGCTTTTACCCCATCGGGGATGCCCAAGCCGTGGGAGAAGCATCATGAGCGAAATTGCGAACGAAATTGTAAACGCAGAATTAGTGGAAGAGAAAGTTTTGGTACGCGTCGAAAACGCGGTCAAACATTTCCCCAAACGCGGTGGTTTGTTCAACCGCGTCATCGCGAAGGTCCACGCGCTTAACGATGTCAGCTTCACTATCAAAAAAGGCCAAACGCTGGGCGTGGTGGGAGAGAGCGGATGCGGCAAATCGACCTTAGGCAAAGTCGTCATTCGCTTGCACGAATTGACCTCCGGAAAAGTTACCTTCGACGGCGTCGACATCAGCACTATGTCCAACAGCCAACTGCGCCCGATCCGGCAGCGCATGCAGATGATTTTCCAAGATCCGAATTCGTCGCTCAATCCACGCATGACCGTGGAGACGACCATCAAAGAGGTGATCCGACTGCACAATGTGGTTCCCGAATCAGAAATTGACGCTCACGTTGACCAATTGTTGCAAAAGGTCGGTCTGCGCGTCGACGACAAAACGAAATACCCACACGAATTCTCTGGCGGTCAGAAGCAGCGGATTGGTATCGCTCGGGCGCTGGCGGTGAACCCCGAATTCATCATCGCCGACGAACCGGTTTCGGCGCTCGACGTGTCGATTCAAGCTCAGGTGCTCAATCTGATGATGGATTTGAAGGAAGAGCTGGGTTTGACGCTGCTGTTCGTATCGCATGACTTGAAAGTCATTGATCACTTCTGCGATTCGATGTTGGTGATGTATCTGGGCAACATTGTCGAAGAGATGCCCTGCGACGACATCCACGCCAACGCCAAGCACCCCTACACGCGTGCGTTGTTGTCGTGCAACCCAATCACCGATCCTGACCAACGGGGAGAACTCACCATTTTAGAAGGCGAAGTCCCCAGCCCGTATCATCCGCCGGCCGGTTGCCCGTTTGTGACGCGCTGTCCGCTAAAAACGACCAAGTGCGAGACCGAAAACCCGCCGCTCCTCGATCGCGGCAATGGTCACCGAGTTGCGTGCTGGGAAGTGGAATAGATTGCCGTATTCCCTTGACCCAAATATAGCTCACACAAGAATGGATTGTCCGACTATCGGTAAGCGGCGAGCGATTTTAACCACAGAGTTCACAGAGAGCACAGAGTTTCGCCGCGACTGGTGCCTAATGGCACATATTTAAGAATTAGGAAGATCAGAATAGTATTTTCAACCGGCACTACACTTAGTCAGTTTAACGACTAGCCGGCAGGCGTCGGCGTTTCGCCCCGCCAAACACGGTCGCCTGCCGGCTCGTCGTTAAACTGTTGTCCAATTCCTGTGAAAAGTCAGCGGCACTGGACTTATGCCGTAACGCCCACAATTCTAACTACCATCAGGATTCCGCGACGGCAGTTCTTCCAACTGCTCACGGATGTTAGCGATCGGCAAAACGCGCGATTGGCCCCAGTGTTGCGATGTCTGTAACATCCGCAATCGCACCGGCAACAGACGTTGTTGGACCTCGTGCTCCAGCGCCGCCAACCACGGCGGAAGATCTACGCCCACACCGATCGTTGTGCGTGAAAACGCTTGCGCCTCCTGCTTCAGCATCGAAAACGCTCGGTCGGCCTTCTTTTGGTCCGTCTCACACATCGCAGGTTTCACCAGCGCCGTCAAACGATCAATCTGCATATCAGAACCAAACTTGCCCTCAATACGTCGTCCGACCGAACTCATTTGGATCGAATGCTTGTTCCTGAGCGTTTCAAGCATCTCAATGTAGCGTTTGGCTTCGTTGCCGACACGCAGTTTTAACGACCGTCGCCACATCCGCGCCACGTTAGTCTGCTGCTTGCGTACCAAAATCCGATGTGCCCAAATCACAGGATTGAGTTTCCAGCAAACCCGATCGTACTTGGTGCGCAGAACCAGAAACTCCAAAAAGATGTTCAGCAATTCTCCGCTGTCTGATTGTGTTGTCGTCGTATTATAGTCGCGATACTCATTGAAGTTCTCCAGCACCGACTCCAGCACCAACGACAATTGCTGCGACGCTTTCTTGAGCGGCAATTTTGTTCTCAGATCTTTAAACAGCGCTAGATCGGGCGGATCGTGTGACTCAGCAACCTGCACCAACCACTGCGAAACGCCTTGATGCAAGATCGCTCTAATGTTTCCAACATGCAGGAAATTCTGAGTCAGCAGATCTTTGCCATAGCGCTGAATGAATTCGACGGTCTCCTGCCAGCGTTCTTTCTTATGCACCTTCTCCAGCACGCTCAACCGCAACGTCTGGCTGTGCTTCAACCACAACCCCAACATCGACTCCGTCAACATTTCGACGCAATCGAACAAGACGCTTTCGGATTGATCGGAGACCTCGTTTTCGGGTCTGCCCGAATCCCGCAGATGCGTTTGATAGCCGTCAATCGATTGCGTCACCGCTTGGACCATCGAGGTAAACGCGATTTCGAAAATCTCATCGTATTCCGTGACCGCACCCGGAAGCGACGGTTGGTTGCGTTCCATATCCAACGCCGTGCGCGTCAGTTCATAAGTCGGAACGATCAATCCTAAATCCGGCAACGAACGCAGCAAATCCAGCATCGCCGTTTGCGTCGCACGAGCCTCGACAATCTCACGGGGCGAACCGTTCTTGGACAGCGGCACGTACAGCGTCGACCGCTGCGAAAAGTACTCGACCAATTCATCGAACGCCGTCAGTATTCGGTCGGTATCACGGAGCAAAATACCCGCGTAGGTTTCCGCCAGTGCATCAATGGAACCGGGTTCGGCCAAAGTCAATTGCTCAACCGCGTTCTCTTCGGGGGCTAGTAGGATCGTGATCGCACGTGACACGCCTTGCAGCGCGTTGACGGCATTCTCACATTCGACGCAGGTCAGTATAGCTTGGTTAATCAAGGATTCTTTGTAGACCATACTTTGGTCATATTGCATCATCGAATCTTGATCGGTGCCCGACAACGTAATGTCGTAGTTGTTGATCGAATCGCACAAATCCGTCAATCGCGCGTAATTACGCCGCGCTTGATTCAGCCAACCGCCGACCGTTTCCAGCCGCTGCCGCAGACGAGCTTCCACCTCCGCAGATGGCTTGGGGACACCGTTCTGCCGATCCACCGGCAGCGGGATCGTAGCCGCAATGCGCCAGTAACTGGCGATCGTGCCCAAAAACTCCAGCCGGTTAAGAATGCGATCAACTTCAGCCTCTAGCGCTTCGTCGGACTGAAACCCGCCTTCGAACACTTCGCCATCGTTGCCGTCATTGGCCGAATCGCTGAAAACCATATTGTCGTACGCCGCGCTGAACAGCGATGGGTCTTCATCATCGTCATCGCCGGGAGAATCAAGCTGATCGACCTCCTCCATGAAGGCCTCGGCTGTGTGGCCGGTCGAAACACTGCGGTTGATATCGAAATCGGGAACCTCCCAATAGGATTCCGCATTAGCTTCGACAAAGTCGTAGAACTTGCGAATGCGTTTCCAGATAGCCTCCGGCGTTTCACGGTCACGAACCACTTTTTCGCCAGCGTCCGTTTTCCCGCCGGTTACGCGATCGGATTCACAGTCGGTCTCATCGACGACATTGGACACTCCGGAACCGGTAACTTGATCCAGCAAAAGTTTTTTCTGTTCGACGATCCAGCGAAAGGCCAAGTTGTGAAACGAACTATCACCTTGCTGAAGCCCAATCTGATCAGCTTGGCTCAACCAATGCACCAGCAACGCCATCGCCGTCGCGTAGTCCTCGCGCTGAATCAGCGCGTCGACCACCAACGTGTACGCTTTTGGCGAATCGAACAGTTCGGCATGCTGAGCCCAAAAACTGATGTCACCGGTTTCGGCGCCGCCGATGTGCCACAACCTTAACGCTTGGGCGACCAGTTCGGACGCTTGAAAAATCTCTTGCGCATCGACCGCATCAACCGCGGTGACTTCATGAGCCGCGAACTTTCGCCACCACTGCACGATCTTGGAAAACTTCTCGCGCGTCGCATTGATCGTCGCTTCATCGTCGATCGCCGCCGCTTCGCTCCAGAGCCGCGAGTACAAAGCAAAAATGCACTCGACCAAGTCCACCAGATCAAAGACGCGGTGGTCTCTGACCGAATTCTCTAACGCCGGAAAGAGACTGTAGTTCCCGTCGAACCCCAAGATGTTCCATGGATCAACGATCGCCCCGCACTCGATGCCGCGCATCAGCAGTTCTTCGATCTGCGGAAATTTGTCCAACGCATCTTTTAACTGCCCCTGCTTGATCGCCCGATTGGCCTCGCTGAGCAAGCAATCGATTTGACAACTGATGCGGGAGGACGTGACGGGCACCAGCGCTGATTGCTCCTGAGCCGCGACTGGATGCCCCATCCGAGCAAAGATAGAAGCCAACCGGCAATTGACCAACTGATAGGCCCGATGATTTGAGAGTTGTGCGTTAAGATGTTGCCGAACGCTACCGAAAACCTGTTTGCGAGAAGTGGATTCTGACTTCAACCGAGCGCGATGGGCATCGGGTATTTTTTCAATCAGCGAAAGATAAAACTGGTCGCGATACGAGGCAATGTTGGGCAGTAAACTACCAAGGGTCACCTCCGAATCATGTGCTCCGGGTCCATTGCCACTAATTCCTGATCCCATCAACATCGTCCCGGCCAGCGCTGCGGCGGCCTCAAACAGAAGCTCCTCGGAGTCGATTTCATTCTCGGGCGATTTTTCCGCTTGTTCGACGCGCAGCAACAACGAATCAAGCGTCACTTGGTGGACGATGAAGCGATAGTAGAAACCCTGATTATTAACGTGGTGTTCGTCCCAAGTTCCAAAATGATGGTTGGGGCGTTTATTAACGGGATGGTCAAAATCAAAGGCTCGTGGATCAATGCAAAGTTGATCCAGATTCGCGGGATCGAATTGAGCGGCGTTGAGTATATTTTGATCCGTCGCCTTGAGAATCTCGACCGTCTGTTGAATCAGTCGTTCATAACGCCCAACCGAGGTGCCAACATTACTTAAAAAAACCGGTGTCGGCGCAACCCATTCATTTTCATAAGGTTCGATTTTCTGCGACGTCAAAACGGCGATAGGTCGATGCCCGATATAATCGTTCACCGCGGCAAGCGATTCGGAGATAATCATCTGCGGACTTTCGCAGGAAGATGACTTCTCCATCACCGTTTCAAACACTCGCGCTAAAAAGAACGAATTGAATACGAAGTCTTGCGTTTGATGGAACAACAGGTCCCGGTGATTTCGGACGTAAGCGGGAATAAAATCATTAAAAACGAGACTAAGAATCGTTTCGACTTGCACCGCATCGCGGAAGGCTTCGCTGGATTGCTTCACCTCGGCCAACCGACTCCGCAACCGCGCTTCGACGCTTGCAATCAGCGCCGACGGTTGATTTAGTTTTGGCTGGGCAAGATCTTCAGAAACATCTTGAGCGCTATCTGAGTCAACGGTTTGGGCGTCGTTGTCGGCCGCACTGATTTCAATGCGACACAACCGATCCAAGTTCGCCACGAACTTGGGATCGTGTTGTCCCGACGAAAAATTGAGGTGGCCAAGAACCTTGTCCAGCAATTCCTCAACTGGTTTTTCTGTAGCGGCCTGACCCATTTAGACTCGTCCAAGACTGATGCGATAAAATCTTAGGCATATCGTAAAAATGAGTGGCCATTTGGTCTAGGGGCAAAGCACTTTTCTCGGGTTATGGAAGGCTTTGCGTGGCGCTGATCACCAATTCGTGCGCTTTGTTAATTCTGACCAGATGTTGTTTCGCAACTTACTTTGCCCAAGCCACCAACGCACAAGTGAAGCAGCAGTTGCTGGCGTCGGACATATTGAACAACTTCTCGTGGAAAATCTCCTTCAGCATGCCTACCGCAAGCACCGCTGGACGTGGAAGCAGCACTACTGGCGACGCTAAGAATCCAAACGCGCGACATGTTCGGACTGCCGTTGCTTCAACCAGCTGAGAACTTTGAAAACGGTACCTGCGACGATCAAGATAGCACTAGGACCGACGGCGGCGGCGAGTGCAAAGTAGCCAACATTGGCGGGAGTGGGATCCATTATCGAGCGTGCCAACTGGGCCAACACCACCCCCAGAAAAGCCACCACGGTCATAATCACCAACATCGAACCCAACGAAAACGACAGCCGGAGAGGGCGCCGCGCGGATTTTGGCGTTCCGACTGAAGTCTTCGTTTTGTTTCCCGGTCCTAAACTCATCCCTTCATATTAACAGCGTGCACCAACCTCACCAAGTAGCTTGGCTATTTCCCCAACGCAAACCAATGACAACACCGCATGGTGGGCTCACACTTTAAAAATTAGCGCGCTTTGAACGAGAGAGATGTAATTGGCAACGCCACTTACGTTTCGGCGATGCCGAATTTTCTCTAAAGTAAGTGCCATTGGGCTAAGGACCCACACGACAGTCTTGCACCATCCCATTCACGTCTTAGCGCGCTTGCATGATCATCTCGGTTTCAAGTCCCGTTAGGCGCTTCAAGCCAGCCACGAGGTACCACAGAATGAAACCACCAATGACTAAGATGGGAACGCCGATGACAAGAAAACCCCATCCGGTGATCTTGGCCACATCGTTGTTGTAGAGCTGCTTCCAATTGTCGCTCAGTGGATCGAGGTCGCCGAGGAAGTAAAACGCTAATGCCATATTGACCACGCTACTGATGAGAAAGGACCCGAAGAACAGAAGCGTGGATTTCCACAGCAGCGATTTGTAATCCGTTTGAGCACCTCTTTCAACGATGGCCGATTCGATTCGCGAAAGATCGAAGACGTTGTCATTGTAGATAAAGATATTGAACAGCGGTTTGCTCATTTTGTGGGTGATCAGAAAGAGGGATCCAAGGATCAGCGGTTGCGCGGCTTCTTTGATACCAAAGAAGAGGGCGGCATTGCTCCTCACGGTCTCGCCACCTGACCAAAGGTAGATGGTGATAACGCCAGTAAGCACAACCGAGAACAGACCGACCAGCGAGAACACATTCATCTGGCGAAATTTCACGAAGTGCCAGAGCCCATATCCGATGGGAAGTGCCAGCGCGACGATCATGGCCCACATCGGTCCAACATGCCATAGCTTATCCCCTTCTTCACTCAGGTAGCTGAGCACCACGACCGGTGCCAAGACGTTGATGATGATATTGGCAAAAGGGTTTTCCTGAGGCGGGGCGGACGTGCTTACCGCCGGCGCGGCGGTCTTAGCGGTCTCATCGAGGACCTGATCTTGGGCATCTTCAGACATTTTTCGTATGGCTTCTATCTAAACGGGGCTCGGTTCAGCAAGAGGTTGGAATCCTCTTCAAGGCCTCGGGGCTAGCGAGGTTGAAATCGTAGTCTCAATGGCAGATCTTTCAATTGGACTGCTGCACCCAGCTTTCAGCGAGGGCCTTTAAGTCCTCTGATGCGATTTCTTGCTCGGATCGCCCGAAGTAGTACGCTTCCACGCGATTGATCGAATGACTCAGTTCCTCCGCCTTTTGATCGTCGATTCCGTTGCGTTGTTTGATGTCGCGTAGGACTGTCAGCACCGTAAATGGATTGATCTCTTGTGGAACTTCAAATCGCCGCGTCTCGGCTTGCTCCTTTTCGGATCTCATGAACCACCACAATACACCGCCGCCGACCATCAGCAACAACAAAGGAATCACCCAAGCCAAACTCCACCAGGAAGATGTACCGTACTCGCGGTTCAACGTCACTTGGGGTTCCACGTCAACCAAATCAGCGTCTTCGTAACGCTGGTAGTTGGCCGTTACATCCGCCATTTTGGGTTCGCCAAAACTGAAATCGGCGGATTCGCCCAGACCATCGACCGCCTGATACTCGACCGACCAGCTGCGTTCAGACAGGATCTGCGGGGCCTTTGAATCTTCATCAAAGGTTGATGCCAGCACGCCTTGGTCGTCGACATTAACGACTTCAAAATTCTTCTGATCGAGTTTTACGATTTGCTCCAGCGGTGGAACCAGACCTTTGGCCGTAGCGGAAACTTCGACAATAAGTTTTCCTTCGTCGGCCATCCGTTCGTCCAGCGTCTGTGTGACAACCAAATCAGAAACCGGACGATCAACATCACCGTCGCTCGAAGCGTCAATGACAACCGCCGGTGATTCGACCGGAATCACGACGTAGCCGGACGTGTCCAGAAAATCCATGTCGATCTTCAACGGCGCGATCCGATCAACCTCCGCTCCTTTCGCTTTGAGCAGGACGTACGCAAAAGGCGTCGACCGCCAACCGGGTTGGTCGATCGGCAGCGATTCCATCGAATCAGGACTCTTAAAGGTCACACTGATAACTTCGAAATGTTTCTCAAGTGCGATGTCGACCACGTCATTAAATTTGTCGCGGTAGTTCGCTGTCGGACGACCGTAATTGTAAGAGTACCAACCCGAATTTTGATTCTG
>CALDEW010000210.1 GCA_937942355.1 uncultured Pirellulaceae bacterium
CGCATTTCCTCGATGGAGTCCAAGACTTGTTGGTAGCTGAAGTGGATGTTGTCGTTCATGTGTTTGTTCGCAAAAGGGGTTTTCTAGTTCGGTGAAACCGTCTTGTCTCCATCTGAAAGGTAGGTCATCAATCGCCGCAACGAGCGAATAATTTCGCAGTCCCACGGGATAGTTTCCCCTGATGCGGCACGACAACCGTCACAATCGCTACCCAAGTCAAATCGTTTCGCTACAATGGCAGGCCAACCGCCTGTCGCTACTGAATGTTGCTACTGCAGCGTCTAGTGGCGACACATCAAACATCAAATCCCCGCATCAAAAAAACAATGTCCAATCTAGCCCAAAAAGTAGCTCAGCTGGCACGGCTGCATCTTCCTGACGACCAAGCTGACGCCACACAAGCCGATCTAGAAAAGGTGCTTGGTTACGTTCAGCAACTGGAATCTGTAGAAATCCCCGAGGGCACCGAACCGTTTTTTGGTGCGATTGAATCGGTAAATGCGGTCCGCACCGACGCCGTTCGACTGAGCACGGATCGCGAAACGATTTTGGACAACGCGCCCGACTCCGATGGAGAGTTTTACAAAGTCCCACCGGTCTTCAAATAATTCGAATTGTCTTTGTCGTCATTCGCGGCGACAAAGGCAAAACTGGTCAACAAAACTAGCACCCGACGCATCAACCGTCGCACAAATTTAGCGCCTTACCATTCAGTCATGCAAATTGAAAACCTTTCCGCCGTCGACATTGTGGCCAAAGTCAGCTCTGGCGAACTCAGTGCCACCGATTGCACACAACACTTCCTCGACCAAATTGGTAAACTCAACGATGACAACGGCGGTTTTTTGTCGACGACCGAGCAATCGGCGCTGCAGGCGGCCGAAGCGATCGACACCGATCGCGCTGCGGGCAAAAATCTTGGCCCGTTGGCCGGTTTGCCTGTCGCGGTGAAAGACGGCATTTGCACCCAAGGCCACACGACCACCGCTGGCAGTAAGATGCTGTCCAAGTTCGTGCCCTCCTACGATGCAACCATCGTTAAACGCCTCAAAGCCGACGGTGCGATCGTAATCGGCAAGACCAACATGGACGAATTCGCGATGGGTAGCTCCACCGAAAATTCAGCCTACTTCCCGGCGAAGAATCCTTGGAATCACGACCACGTTCCTGGCGGATCCAGCGGCGGTTCAGCAACGGCGGTCGCGGCGCAGATGGCGCCTGTTTCTATCGGTTCGGATACCGGTGGTTCGATTCGCCAACCGGCATCCTTCTGCGGTATTACCGGGCTCAAGCCGACTTATGGACGCGTTAGCCGATTTGGACTGATCGCATTTGCCAGTTCATTGGATCAAATTGGGCCTATGACTCATTCCGCCGCGGACGCGGCCCTGGTGATGCAATCCATTTCAGGGCACGACAAACACGATTCAACGTCGGCCGTGGATGATGTCCCCGATTTCTCGGCGAAGCTAAATCAACCGCTCGATGGTTTAAAGATCGGAATCTGTTTGGATCATTTCGGCGATGGCTTAAGCGCTGCCGTCCGCAGTCGCGTCAACGATTCGATCGAAGTTTTAAAGTCTCTAGGCGCAACCTGCCAAGACGTCGAACTGCCTTACACGAAATATGCTATCGCGTCCTATTACGTGATCGCTCCTTGTGAAGCATCCAGCAATCTGTCGCGTTTCGATGGTGTGAGATATACCAATCGGGCCGCTGCGGATAATTTGCCAGACATGTACACGCATACGCGCGGCGAGTTTTTTGGCAACGAAGTGAAGAACCGGATCTTGCTGGGCACCTACGCTTTGAGTTCCGGATACTACGACGCGTACTATTTAAAAGCGTCCAAGGTTCGTCGCATGATCAAGAACGACTACGACAAAGCGTTTGAGTCAGTCGACTTAATTCTCGGCCCCACGGTCCCGTCAACGGCTTTCAAATTCGGCGAACATGCTTCGGACCCAATCGCGATGTACTTAGCTGACATCTACACCGTTTCCGCGAATCTTGCAGGCGTGCCGGCGATTTCGATCCCCTGCGGATTCGATGACGCCGGACTGCCGATCGGCCTACAACTGCAAGCCAAACGTTTTGACGAATCGACACTGCTACAAGCGGCTCATCAATACCAAACGCAGACTGATTTCCATCAGCAGCGGCCCAAATGAAACGTGCGGCCTAAGTGCGAACAGGCTTCAACTTGAAACGTTTAAAAAAACGAAAGCCTGCTGAACGATTGTGTTCAGCAGGCTTTTTGTTTTTTTACAGTCTGTCGGTTCGGGTCTTAGTTGCGCTTGCGACGCACAAACCAAAGTGTGGAAGCCATTGCAACCAAAACCGCTGCGTTTGGCTCAGGAATCGCATTGGGCTCGCGGAAACCGATTGCGAAGTTGTTGACCAACTCTTGACTGTTGTTTGAGAAAACGTTGTAGGAAGTAACTGGCTGATCCGAAACCCAGCGAAATGCAGAGCCATTGGATTCGATTTCGCCAGTATCAGCACCGGTGTAGGTGACAAAGTACTGATCGCCGTTAATTGTCTCGTCGTAATCGTTGTCCAAAGTAGAAATCAATGTCCAATCCTGGCCTGCAGCCGCAGTAAATCCATCAGATACGCCAGTACCGGTTTGAGCACTCTGCGATCCTAGGACGCCGCCGTGCTGAATGAAACCTTCCAATGGGACCGAGCTGTTAATCTGGAAATTTGTGGATTGCGATTGGCTGACTGTCCACAGATCATTCCCGGCTGCTACGTTTCCGTTGGAGACCAGTAGCTGCACCGCTGAGGCCGATTGGCCAAAACGATCACCGATGTCAAAAGTTTCGTTGACGCCCGTAGCCCCTTGGCTCAAGCCCAAACTTTCAGGAGAGATTGTTGTGAAGACCTGTCCGAAAGATATGCTGCAGGAAAAAACCATCGCAGCAAAAATCGTGAGGTGAGTTTTTTTGATCATGTCTGTTTCGCAATTCAAAGATGTGGGAGTTGCTGGAAAAAAGATCACTTGCTTAGACCGCTGAAGCCAGCGTCATGCTTGGATTCGGAAGAAACGATGCGGCGTTAAACCCGCTCATTTCCGCATGTTTAAACGGCATAAGAGTATCTTGCCCGATCTCCGGCACAGTTGGACTGCTCCGGTAGATCCGCAGTAATTAGCAGATCGGCAAAATCGGGGCAACTACATTCCCTAAAATCTGAAGCATCCTCAGTAATCACGAGAAATCTAAGCCAGCACGCGGAAGTAGCGTGCCAGCATTGCTATCACTTAGCGGGGAGAGATTGCCTTAGGTTTGCGCGCCCAATCGGTTCGCCAGCGACGCGTGCGACTGGGATGACGGCGTTGGAAAGCGACTTTTCAAATTGGCTGCGTGAGAAGAAGGCTACGCCGCAACTTGGCCCGAAGTAGAGTACCAGATGACCGAAAGGAGCGGCCCTTAGTTCAAAACCTTGATCTCTAGATTCTTGAATTCAACTGGATCGTTATGGCCGGCCAGCCCGAAGTGACCGGACTTATTCGTTTTGCCCGGATGCGGTTTATTATCGAGATACGCCGTTACATCATTGAGATCGCAGTCGAGAATCACATTGCCGTTGAGTTCTACTTTGAGGGTTGAACCCTTGACGGTAACTTCCTGAAAATTCCACTGTCCGGTCTCTCGGAGGTAACCGCGATGAGCGGCCTTGATCCCATAAGCCGACCCGTGATACTGCCGCTCGTCCAGGGACTTGAACTTTTCATGTTCACTGTCGAGCACTTGAAGTTCGCACATACCAACGTAGGCCGTGTCGCCTTTGCCGGGATACCGGATCGCCAGTCCATTGTTACCTCCCGGTGGAAGTCGAAACTCGAGCCGAACAATGAAGTCCGAATATTCCTCTTGTGTGAAAATCGTGCCTCCCGTTCCTGGCTTGCATTTGATCACGCCTTCATTGATTTCGTAGTTCTCCAGCGGCCCCGACCAGCCATCAAAAGTGTTTCCCTTGAGGATCGAAGCGAACCCCACTTCGTTCTTTGAACGCAACAATTGATTGGCTTCTTCCGCCGAAATCTCTCGGATAAAGATATTGCGCCAACGAATCTCTCCTCCGTGCGTCTGAAGTTGAATCGGTCCGCGGTTGATCAGCGGCAATCCCGATTTCTTCCCCCAGTGCCGATTTTCCATCACAGCATGGTCCACGACCAAAACGCCGTTGAGGTAGACCGTAGTGCGTGCCCCAAGCTGCCTGATCTTGAGCTGATTCCATTGCCCAAACGGCATATCGGCTTTGGCGAGCGGATGTTTCCCCGCCGAATCGGGGCTGTTATTCCACAACCCACCCGAACCCTTATCGGCACCAATGTTAAATTTGCTTTCATCGGTGGAATCCCAAATCTGAACTTGCGGCGTCCCTTTAAGATAGACACCGCTGTCGGCTCTGGCGACAGTTTTATATTCGATCATCAATTCGTAGTCGCCAAAATTCTGCTCCGTCGTCAGATAAGGTCCTTTGCCATCATTGACGATTTCGCCATTTTTAACTCGCCAATGTTCAGCCGTCGTTTTTCGCGCCGCCGCGATCGCCGCGTCTTGGTCCTCTTGACTCATTGCGTTGAACGATCTGGGCGATTGCGTTTTGATGGCGAACCATCCTGACAGATCCTTACCATTGAACAAAGAAACGAACCCAGTAGGTGGCGCTGATTCGATTGGCGGCGTTTGCTGAGCAAAACTCGGTGACGCAAATGTGATTGCGAAAAACACAACGCAGAAACCCCTTCGTACAACTGAGTTCAACATCATAAGTAATTCCCTAACGGAAAGGTTTAATATCCGAACAAGCGAGACTAATCGCGACCGAGACTTTTTAAATCTTCAAACACCATTAGTGCGTTCTCCGCATGGTCGGCGGTCAAAACCGATAGCCTGCGCGTCTTCGGATCGACGCATTGCGTGCTGAGAATATCCAGATCGACGCTGCCGAGTCCTCGAAAGCGTTTTGTTTTGACGCCGGTGATACCTTGCTCCTTCAAATACGCGCGAATCTTTTTAAGATGTTGCGGCGTGGTAGCAAAAGCGGCGTCTGTCATGTTATCGCTTGTGACCATCCACTGGGGCGCGTGAGCATCAAAAACATGTCCATCGTCGAGTGTTTTACGCAACCAGCGATAGAAGAATAGCAACATCAGCGTGCGGCCATGAATCCCGTCAGCATCAGGATCAAACAGCAATATGATGCGCTGGTAAGGAATCTCCACCGGGCGGGCAGGTTGCAATAGATCGACACGCAGCGCATCGAGCAACGTTCCGAACTGCACATTTTCATGCAGGTCCGCCGCATCCGCCTTGAGCGCGTTCATCGGCTTGCCCTGCATCGGAAAAACGGCTTGATTCTCTGGATTACGTGCTCGCACCAGCGTCCGCGCCGCCGAATCGCCTTCGACAATAAACAACTCCGAACCGGGGCCGCGCTGTGCGCAATCCACAAGCTTTGGCGTGGTAAATTTCATAGGACTGAGCATATCATAAATTAGTCTCCGCGGCCGCGGCCAAAACGATTGGAATCGGACACGATTAGCCGTCTAATCGTTGGTGGTCGGCTGATTGAGGCGGCGATGCGAGAATGGTTTAGCGGTTGGCCGGGGGCGACCATTTTTTTAAAAACGCAAAGGCGCCAAGACGCAAAGATTCGCTATTTCTCTTTGCGTCTCTGCGCCTTGGCGGCTTTGCGTTAATTCTCTTGTGTTTGACTCATTCCGACGTTGGGAAACAACAACTTCCAACACTTGCATTATCACTTGAACCACCAAAATGATTCTTCGAAGCGATTCAAGCGGACGAAACCAAAATGCAAGTCTCCCCATCGGCTCAATGTTACTTTTTCTATATAATCGGTGCACGAACTCACAACCTATCCCAGATACTAGCACAATGAACGCTACCGCAATCGCTCCTGAAGCAAGAGAAAAAGTTACCGACGCAGACGTTACCATGATCGTCGGACTGGAAGTCCATGTGCAGTTGGACACGCAATCAAAATTGTTCTGCGGCTGTTCTACCGAGTACGGTGCCGAACCTAACACGCAAACTTGCCCGGTCTGCACGGGGCAGCCGGGAACGCTGCCGGTGATCAATGAAACAGCGCTGAAGCTGGCGATCAAAACAGGACTGGCACTGAATTGTGAAATCGCGCGCAGCACGAAATGGGATCGCAAGAACTATTTCTATCCCGATCTGCCCAAGGGTTACCAAATCAGCCAGTTTGATAAACCGATCTGCGGCGAAGGGCATTTGCACATCTCTGATCCCAAAGGCGCCTTCGACGCGCGCGACATCGCGCTCGAGCGGGCGCATCTGGAAGAAGACGCCGGTAAAAGCGTCCATGATGAATCAGGCCGCGGAGCCGATTCAAAAATCGACCTCAACCGAACAGGCACACCACTGCTGGAGATCGTCACCAAACCCGATATGCGTTCGGCCGAAGAAGCAAAAGCGTTTCTGACGGAACTGAAACTGATTCTGACCTACATCGGCGTATCGGATTGCAACATGCAGGAGGGTTCACTGCGTTGTGATGCCAACGTCAACCTTCACATTCAGGTCGATGGTGAAACCGTGGCAACGCCGATCGTGGAAGTGAAGAACCTCAACAGCTTCCGCGCCGCCGAACGCGCCATCAATTCCGAAGCTGCGCGGCAGTTACGAAGATGGAAAAAAGATGGGCTGCTGATCGGAGAAGCACCCAAACAGACACGCGGTTGGGATGACGCCCAACAGAAAACGACGCCTCAGCGCGAAAAGGAAGAATCGGCCGACTACCGATACTTCCCCGATCCCGACTTGATCGCCGTCGAGACCTCAGACCAAGAGATCGAAGCGATCAGATCAACGCTCGGCGATTTGCCGGCCGATCTGCGTTCGCTCCTGCGTGATCAGTATGGACTCGATGATTACGATACAGAAGTGATTGTGTCCCAAGGCCGAGACGTCGTGACTTTCTTCCGATCGGTGGCAGATATTGCTAGCGAAGCTGATGCTAAAAAAGCTGGTAAGCTGGCGAGCAACTGGGTAGGGCAGGAGGTTTTGAGGTACTTAAACGAGAACGACTGTTCGATCGCAGACTACCCAATCCCCGCCGACCAATTGGGGGCGCTATTGGCGAAGATAGCAGCGGGCGATTTTGACAACAGCCGTGGCAAGGACGTTTTGGCAGAAATGATCGCCAGCGGGAACGATTTGGACGCTGCGATTGATAAATTGGGGATTAAGGCGGTCGATTCAGGCGAAATTGACGCGCTTTGCCAGCAGTTGATTGATGAAAACCAGAACGTTGTCGCGCAGTTGCTCGACGGCAAAGACAAGGCGATCGGTGCTTTGATCGGGAAAGCGAAGAAGTTGAACCCGAACGTCAGCCCGAGTGTGGTGAAGGAAAAAATAATGAAGATGATCCGAAGTTAGCAAATTGCTATTTTGCCGGACTGAGAATTTCTCAATAATCAGGGCCGTTGAGAGATCATTTGGAAGGAACTAATTGATGGCTAAGCAGAAAACACTCACCCGACCTAAAACGAAATTGCTGGGCATTTGCGTCACCGGCAGCGTGAAATCAATCGGTGCCAAGGGTCAACTGATTACCGACATCACCAACGATTCGATCAGCGAGGCTGGTCAAGACGATACGGTGACCGTCAAGTTTGATGAACACGAAACGATCGGTGTCTATCCAGAGGCCCACGGTCAACCCGACGCGACACTGGTCGCCAGCCGTGGCGGCAGTGGGAATTTGGAGATCGAAATCGTTGGCATTAGCATCAGCGAAATGCTGGGCATCAAAACCGGCGTGCCAGTTTCGGTCAACTTCTAGCAGCCATCCTGCATCTCACCTTACTGTCCGAGCTGGCGCGTTGCGTTGGTTCGGCTCGCCGCCCAAAGGGCTCAGCCCCAGTTGTTTCCACCAAATGAACTTACAGATGTCGCCACCAATGTGTTTGACAGGGGACTAAGTCGATTACCATAATGATCACTAGTTTTTCCTGTTAAAGCGAATGGGCTAGAGATGCGAATTAGGTTTTCGATTGCAACGCTGCTAGTTCTAACTTTCGTTGTTGGCCTCTCCATTCGGGTTTGGCAGGCTTCGCAACCCATGGATCATTTTGAGATCGATATCGCGGGTGAAATTGCCGACCTCCTTTCTCCACAGACTCAAATAAGGATCGTCCGAAACCCGGAACGTCACAGATCAATTGATAGCGTACATAGCCTTTCCGATCTGCCGGCGAAGATTCCAGCGCATTACTCATCAACGGGTTGCGTAGCCGAATTTTGGTGTGCTGATTCCAACAAGTCCGACCAGCTTTTGTTTTCTGTGGTGGTAGACAAAGAGCTGTTCGACGAGTTTCGCGTCATTACCCTCAGGCTTGACCGACCGACCCCAGAACTAAAACCTGAATATGATTACTGGGCAGTACAGGCTTGGTCCCCCAACATAACTCGGCGCATGCGTTATCGAGAGCTGCCTTGGTTCAACACTGCGACCAACCAATTCGAGCCGATGCCTCGCCAGCCTGAAATGATGGTGACTTTGGCCAGCACTGGTGAAATACTGGAGACCTGTCCTTTGGCGAAAGAAGTCTGCCGTCTTGACTACCGCTTCGGCGATTTTACTGGTTCTTCTAGAACTAGGTTCAAGCGCGGTGAAGAAATTGTATTTTCGGTAAACTACACATCAAATATTTTCAAACCGATCGATACTCAACACGTAGTCAGCTTCGATCCGGGCAAACATAAAATATACGACTAACGTGATTTGCGTTGCTGCGGGATGAGATTTAGAACAGCCGGTTCAGGCGTAGGCCGGACCAAGCCGAACGAATTGGGAAAAGAGCGTCCACTTCTTAGTCAGATGCCGCTTCCTAGAACATTGCCGTCCCAAATGATCTGGTCGGCGCTGTTCCGGCTTTGCCGTGGTGCGGCAGCCAACTTCGTGGAGACTTTCTTGCAGACCGAACGTCCGTTTCTGTGGCCTGCCGTAACTGCGCCTATCGGCTTGGTACGGCCTACTGCTTTCACTCAACATCCGCTGGGGCTGCCATTTGAACAACCGGTTCCGGCTTTGCCGAGGAGCGGCAATCCGCTTCGTGGTGACTTGCTTGAAGACCGAACGTACGTTTCTGTGGCCTGCCGTAACTGCGCCTATCGGCTTGGTACGGCCTACTGCCTTCACTCAACGTCCGCTGGGGCTGCCATTTGAACAACCGGTTCAAACGTAGGCC
>CALDEW010000211.1 GCA_937942355.1 uncultured Pirellulaceae bacterium
GTGATCGCCATCGGCATGAGCGGCGTGGTCTTCGCCAGCATGTTCACCGTCTGCAGAATGGTCATGGTCGTCGCTGTGATTGGCGTCGTCCAGCATTGCTGCCTGCAGCATCATCGGTTGGTGGCTAACGCTGGCATGTGAACCATGGCCTGCGGTGATCGCGTTTTGGTAGACAACACCACCAAAGACGCCCGCAAAGTAACCGGCAACCATAATTGCCATGCCCATGAAGAATTTAGATTGAGCAGGTTTGTCGATCAGTTTTGAAAAGATAGACCACCCGGCAAAACCAACCAGCAGAATCGCGGGGATGACAGACAGTTTTATCAGGTAGGGTGACAGACCAAGGAAGCCCGTTGCGTGGTGGCCTTCAGAATAATTGAAGAAACTCTTCGGGAAAATTCCAAGGTCCCACTTGTGGCTGTACTCGACTGCCTTAACGCCTAAGAAGATCGTGGCGCAGACCATCGTGATCAGTAGGTATAGCTCACAGTTCTTGTTCTTGCCCGTTTGTGCGCTACGAACCGCCAGCGCCATCGTCAGACTGCTGAACAGCAGGACGATCGTGTTGAGACAGCCCAGCACCTTATCCAAGTGGTGGTGTGCAAGTTCGAAAATCTCGGGATGGTGATTGCGGTACAAAGTGTACGCAACGAACAATCCACTGAAGAACAAAACTTCGGTTACCAAGAACAGCCAAATTCCCAGTTTCCCAGAATCGAACTGCTGCTCAGGCCCATCGAAGTGATGCGCAATAAAGGGTCCATGATCGTGGTGATCATGGTCGTGATCGTGTTGATCCGTTGTATCGGCGACTGCCATGGATGGCTCCGGTAATCGGACTCGTTCCCCAGGGAGGAGCGAGTTGGTTAATTTCAGACGTTATTAGGTTGGTTTTGGTTGTTTGATAAATCGATCAGGGGCGAATTTCGAATTCACATTTGATCTTATTCTCAGCAACGCGGACTTTATCAGATTCGCTTGCTTGTATTGTCATAGGTCTTCATTGAGACCGTTTGTTCGCGTGATGAATCCTAGTGATGAACGGGTTCTTTTCGAGGCGGTACTTTGTCGGGATCGGCAAACTCGCGTGGTATAAAAGTATCCAGTTCTTCGTCGTAGACCTGCGAATCGAAATCGTAAGGATCGTTCATCGTTGGCTGGTGAATGAAGTTATGGAAGTCCGGAGGTGAACTGGACTGCCACTCCATCGACGCAGCGCGGAATGGATTGGAGCCACATTTTGGTCCTTTAAACGCAGCGTAGATCAAGACCGCATAGGCCATCAAGATTCCGATACCCAGTACAAAAGCACCGGCGGTCGAGATCTGATGGAAGATTTGAAATTCAGGATCATAAGAAGCGTATCGTCGAGGCATTCCGCGGGCACCCATTACGAACTGTGGGAAGAAGGTCACGTTGAAGCCAATGAAGACCAAGGCACAACCAATTCGACCCAGAGCGTCGTTGTACATGCGGCCAAACATCTTTGGCCACCAGTGGTACAAACCGCCCAGTAGCGCGGTGAGCGTACCGCCGACCATCACAAAGTGAAAGTGAGCAACGACGAAGTACGTATCGTGCAAGTGAATGTCGACTGAAAGAGCTCCGAGGAACAAACCTGTCAATCCACCGATTCCAAACAGGAAGATGAACGACAATGCGTAGAGCATTGGCGTGTTGAGCAGGATGGATCCTTTGAACAATGTCGCCAGCCAGTTAAACACCTTCACCGCTGATGGAATCGCAACGGTGAATGTGATCGCGCTGAAGATCAGTGTGACGATTGGAGACTGGCCACTGGTGAACATGTGGTGTCCCCAAACCAAGAATCCAAGCAACGCAATCGCGACGCTGGAGAATGCAATGAAGCTGTAACCGAAAATTCGTTTCTGGCTGTAGACCGAAATCAATTCGCTGATGATGCCCATCGCAGGCAGAATCATGATGTAAACCGCAGGATGCGAATAGAACCAGAAGAAGTGTTGGAACAGAACCGGATCGCCACCGTAACGCGGATCAAAGATTCCAATATGCATTGTTTTTTCAGCGATCAACATCAGCAGTGTGATTCCCAAAACGGGTGTCGCCAAAACCTGAATGATTGATGTCGCGTACAGTGACCACAAAAATAGTGGCAGCTTAAACCAGCTCTGTCCTGGTGAACGCATCGTGTTGACGGTGACCAAGAAGTTCAGGCCGGTGAAGATCGAACTGAAGCCAAGAATGAACGCACCGAATGTGGCATAGATAACGCCCGTTTCGGTTTCAATACTGTAAGGCGTGTAGAAGGTCCAGCCGGTATCGAGTCCACCGCCGAACAGAATCGCCGCCATCAAACATCCAGTTCCGGCAATCCAGAGGTAGAAACTGGCAAGGTTCATTCTAGGGAAGGCAACATCCTTTGCCCCCAACATCATCGGTAGCACAAAGTTACCTAGTGCCGCAGGAACGCTGGGAATGATGAATGCGAACACCATCACCGCACCGTGCAGCGTGAACATTTTGTTGTAGTTGTCATAAGACAGCATGCCACTGTCGAATTTGATCAAATGCGAACGAAGGACCAGCGCGAAGGCACCTGCTAGAAACAGAGCAGCCGTAACGCCGATCAAATACATCACACCGATGCGTTTGTGATCAAGCGTGAAAGCCCATGACTTCCAGCCCTTGGTGCAGTTCAAATAGTTCGTTTCAGGCGTGCCAAAAATTTTGTTTCGAATTTCTGCGGTTGCCATGATAGTAAGCCTCTTAAGCAAAAGTGCTCGTTAGAATTTCTGTTGATCTCTGTTTGTCTCTAATAAATTTTATGCCGCCCCACTGTCAGTAGGACGATCAGCCGCTAAGCGTCGCCAGCGGTAGCTGGCTCTTCTTCGCTGGCTTCCGTTTTGACTTCTTCTGTGGTCGTTGCCGCTTCAGAGCTACCCGAATCGCCGCCTTCAGCGCGAAGGCCGCTGGCGATGTCGCCACCAGCAACATCAGCTGGATTGTTGAGGTATTTCAAATAAGCGATCACTTGATTGACGTCATCCTGTGTCAGTTTCCCTTTGAAGCTGTTCATCTTAGAAACAGGACCGTAACCTTCAACGACTTTTGCCGCAGGGAACCAGATGGATTCCAGCACATACTCTTCGTTGACGGCTACTTTGCCGTCCATCACTGGACGTTCTTCCATCGAGTACAGAAGGTTCAGCGCGGGGCCAGTTGCCGCTTCGCCGTTGACCTTGTGACAGCCCGAACAGTTGATCTTGTAGATCCGCTCGCCGTTCTTCCACGGGTAGTATTCATCTTCGAGCCACTGCGTGTTCTCTTGACGTTCTTCGGGAGTGTCGTGAACTTCAGCTAGGGTTCGCATCTTGGAGTGTTCGCGGCCGCAGTACTCTGTACACGAAAGACGATACTGACCGGATTTGGTTGGCACCATGTAAGCATACGTGTAACGGCCAGGAACGATGTCCATCTTCTGGCGGAAGGCCGGAATGAACATACTGTGCAGCACATCGGTCGACTGCATGATCAATTTGGTCGGTTGGTTCTTCACCAAGTGCAATTCTGAGGAACTGTCGCCGTTGGGGTAAGTAAACACCCAGTTCCAGCGGCTGGCAGTAACGTAGATTTCTTCAGCGTTCTCAGTCGAAATTTTGGAATCAAAGTAACCGCTGGCTCCGGCGAAGAACATATAAACCAAGAGAACCGATGGTCCGACTGACCATGCGATTTCGATCAACGTGTTGTGCGAGGAGCTTGGCAGCGGCTCGATCTTGTCTCCCTTGCGTCGGTATTTAACGCAGAAGTACACCATCGCAACCACAATCGCGATGAAGAAGATTGTCGAAACCCAAAAAATCCACATGTACAAAAAGTCGACGCTGGACGCGAACGTGGACGCTTGTTCTGGGAACCAATAAGATGAGTCGTAAAACTGCGCGAAAGAACTGGCGCCTTCGTGTTCAATCGAAGATTGAGGAACCTTTGTCCCTGAGAGTGTCGATTCTTCGACACGCTTGATGATTTCTTCGTTGGAAGTTTGTAGTAATAAAGGTAAATGCAAATTCATGTTTCGCACGCGCGGGTTTTATAAGTTATCGCAAATCAAATGTAGACTGAGTAAAACTAAGCCGTCATTTGGTTTGAAGTTAAGTTTTCGTTTCGTGGTTGGTTTTTATCGCTTCTGCCTTTGCGGAAGAACCAGTAAGGAATCAGCCCAATCGCCAGTCCTCCGATGGTTAATAGACCGCCCAGTCGCATCAATGCCATGGCTTGGAAAGTGTACTTTCCGGTCGTCTCATCAAACACAAAGCATCCCAAACCGTAACTGGCCATGTTGATCGGTGATCCGATTTTACCTTCAGCGGCTTCGATCAATGCCAGTCGCATTGTCTTGGGATCGTAGTCCAACCCGTGGATGTAACGGACAATTTTGCCTTCGGGAGAAAGCAGAATGAACACAGGCGGATGAGAGTAGAGCTTCTGTGATTCAACGTATTTGTATTCGAAGCCTGTTTCTTTGGCCAAAGTGCGAATGTTCTTTTCTTCTCCGATAAGAAAGTGAAATCCGTCTTTGGCTGCGCTGAGGTTGTAACGTTTTACGTAGATGTCGATGTTCTGTGCAGCGCGCTCTGGCGTCTCAGAGGGGTCGATCGTTACCGACACCATTTCAAAATCGGTACCGATCTTGAAATCAATTTGTGCCAAAGCGTCAACCATGTTCTCCAATTGCACGCTGCATAATTTTGGGCAGTTGGAATAATTGAAAGACAGCACAACAGGTTTGCCGTTTTTGAAAAAGTCACCGATCCGCGCCAAGTTATTCTTGTGATCGCGAAAAGGTGTGTTGAGGTTAATCGAGTCACCCTCTTTGGACACAACACCGGTGCCGACTTTGACGTTCGGTTTCTTATTGACGCCGTAAGGGTCTTTGGCCGGATCGACTTGCTGTTCGATCTGTGCCGAAGCGATCGAAGCCAGCACCAGCAACGTCAATACAATCCAACCGCTCGCCACTGCCATCAGCGCGGCGGCGCGTTTGTTTGAGGATCGAATTGTGTGTGATTGCGTTCGCATGGTTCGTAGCTGAGGAGCTTACTTTTTGTATTTCTCTAGGACCAACTGTTTGGCTTCGGCGATCGGTTTAACGCCTTCACCACCGCTGAGGATGGCCCGTTGAGCTTCGACTTGTTCTCTGGCAGGCTGGTTGACGAATTTGCCTTCTTTGGCGTCAATCACCGATTGGCTCCAGACGTTATAGACGCCGCTGACAAAGAGGATCGTAATCAGTGTCACCAATGCACTAATGAAACCCCACATTACAACGACCGGAACATTGACGTCATCATAACGAGGTGCCTCCCGCGGTGTTTCGTCGCTGTTGATACTAGCGTCTGAATGTGTTGTCATAGCTTACTCGAACTTCTTTTTCAGTCTTAAAAAGCGACCAGTCAATTTTAGTGGCTCAGCTGCAAAGGCGCTGAGACAAAATGGCCTAGGTGTAATTTGAACTTGGTTAACGTGTAAAAAATCTAATGAACTTCATGGTTGAGAGCTTCACCCAATCGCGGATCCTGAAGTGGAACCAATGGACGGTTGCGGGCTACCAAGCAGAAGATTGCGATGAAAGCGGCAACCATGCCTACCGTGCAGGAGAGGTCTCCCAAAAAGTAGAAGAAGCTTGTCGAAACAACATCTGGGCGACTGTGTCCGCCAGGAGTGTGAGCAAAATGTGGCATCACCAACCAGAAGTGATCCAACCAGTGCATCACCAACAGCCAAATGGTAGCGACGCTCAAGAACGTTTTATTTCGTCGAACGGTGCGTCCCATCATCGCTAAGAACGGGATGAACAGATGACCAATCAGCAGAACGTAAGACAGCGTTTTCCAGCCATTTTTGTTGATGCGGATGTCGTACCAAAAGGTTTCTTCAGGAATGTTTGCATACCAGATCAACAAGAACTGACTGAACGCAATGTATCCCCAAAATACAACGAAGCCAAACATCAGTTTGCCCATGTCGTGGTAGTGTTCGGTGGTGATCTCGTCAGTGACGCGGCCAGTGCGTTGCAGCCACAATGCCGTCAGTGTGATTGTGGCCAAAGCGCTCAACACGCCACCCGCGAAAAAGTAAACCGGGAACATGGTGCTGAACCAAAATGGTTCCAGCGACATTTCAAGGTCAAAGGAAGCAAACACAACCGAGGCTGCGAAGATGATCAGCGCTGGTGCTGCGATCGCTTGCATGCGATGAGTGAGCTTGATGCCACCTTCCTTGTCCTTCTTCAGCGAAGTGAACAAGAAGAAGCCCGCCGCGATGCCCCAAAATGCAAAATATCCGATCCACCGAACCGCGAAAAATCCGGGGTTCAAGAAAGACGCTTTGAGTTGCTCAAGCGGTGGAAGCTGATCCACAGGCTGACCGGCCAAGGCAATGGTTTCACCCACTGACCAACCGCCGTCGACCCATGGATAGAGATAGCTCGCTCCGGATAGGGTTGTAATCAAAATCGGCAAGAACAGAATCGCCATATAGGGTGTGCACATCGCGTACAGTTCCGCGATCCGCCGCACCGTTACGCTCCAGCCGGCGCGAGTCAGGAACATGATGATCACGAAGAACAAACAACCTAAACAGATCGAAAGTAAAAACGCAAAGTTCACCAAGTAGGCGTACAGAAATCGCTCGGGGCCTTGTAGCAGGATGAACGAAAGCACGATTCCAACCGCAGCAACGATTAGGGCCACGGGAATGGTGCGAACGTATCCATCACTAAGCGATACGATCGGCGAAGTAATTTTTGCAGGTCGGGTTTCGTGCATGTCAGTTCAGTATCTATCACGCTACGATTAAGTAGCTGGATGGTCCGATTGTTTGTTCGAAGTTTGGACGCTCAGGCCCAAACCTATTTCTAAATGTTCTAGTGGTCTTTTTTGGCTTTTTTCGCTTCGCCAGCTTTGTCAGTTTCGATAACAGCCTCTCCTTCGGGAGTAGCTATTTCAATTGGCGTCGCGGGAGCAACTTTGATTTCTACATCCGCTTCTTTTGAAACGGCCGCCTTTTCGGGTGCCGCAGTTTCTTCAGTATCAGCAGGCGCCTTCGCCGCAGCCGCTTCACTTTCGTCGGCCTTCTCATCTTCAACCACTGGGGTGTCTGACTTGATACCCGTCTCTTGAAGTGCCTTCACATAAGCGACAATTGCCCAGCGGTCTTCGACAGGAATTTGAGCTTTATAAGGGCCCATGTTTCCGCGGCCGTTAGTGATCGTGTCGTAAATGCGACCCACCGGGTTTTTCGCGTCGTCTTTGATATCCGCTTCGTGAAGCGAACGGGCGGACGTCCAAGTTGCTGCGCCGGTTGCTGCCAACGCCATCGCGCGTTGGTTCACAAGTCCGTTGCCGGCTCCGGCATAGCCATGGCAGGCAGAACAATAAATTTCAAATCGCTGTTGACCACGGTCGAGTACTTCGGCCGTTAGCTCGAAATGTTCGGGCAATGTCGTTACGTACTTCTCGAGATTGTCTTCTTCAGCAGCCTGCGCGGCAGCCGCTTTAGCGTCCGCGGCATCGTCAGCCGCACGCGTCAGCGCGTTGCCGCCGGAGGTGATGGTGTAGGCGAAATCAGATTTGATACCGTAGTGCAATTCGGTGTCGATATCCAAAGACCCAAACGCAATCGCTCCGTCGACCGGTCGTCGGGCTGAACGAAAATCGTCGTACATCAATTCGACGCCATCAAGT
>CALDEW010000212.1 GCA_937942355.1 uncultured Pirellulaceae bacterium
CGAACCGGATACGTCCAACAGGAAGACCAAATGCGTTGGCTTTCTTTCGGCGGCGGCAACTTCTTTTCCTTTGATGCCGATCCGGACGAGTTTGTGTTTGGGCTTCCACGGGCAGTCGGCCATTTCCATGTCGACCGAAAACGGATCTGCGCCTGTTGGTTGTTTATAGTTATAGGGGAAGTAGTTAATCAGTTCCTCGATCCGCACCGCGTCAGGCGGAGGGAGTTGCCCACTATTGAGGAACCGGCGAGTGTTAGCATAAGAAGCCGTATCAACGTCGATCGAGAAAGTAGAAACCGCATCGCTGCCTGTGGCGCCAGTGAATGAGTTTTCGTAGATAGGTTGATAAAGTTCGGTGCTTTTACCTCCTCTTATTTGGAAGTCTACTTCCGGGATACGCTGTCCAGTTATGGAAGTATTCTTGTCGTAAATGTGGAAGCTACGATTGACTCGTGATCCGGTTCCCTCTACCTGCATGATTCTTCGGGATTTGGCTCGCAATCTTTCAGCTTCTAGATGTTCGTCACTGATTCTGGAAAATTCATTTAATCGTGATTTCAACTGCGCTGCTGGATGCCCCTCTTCAAGTCTTCGTAGCTTAGCAATCGGTGCATTTTTATCTATATGCCGGTGGTAAGCGTCCGCTAGGCGGTTCGCGTTATATTGACCTTCTCCAGCGAAACTTGGTTGGTTTCGTGCGAGTGATTCAGGCTCGCTAGGTACGACAGGCCCAGACTTTGATTTCCCATCATATCGCCCGTTCTCTTGTCGACCGCCTCCAGCTAATTCGCTTTTAAAGATCTCCCCTTGTTGTTGCGTTTTGTTCAACTTCATGCCACCCATGAGTACCGCGCTTCCATCGGGAACGGCGACAACCGTTTTCTCATGTACTACGGCCAGTTCTGGCAGTTGGACTGTAATGCCATCCTGTGATTCTTCTGACACATCCAACGGATTGTCGTGGAGATCGTTGGTTGATGCTGAGTAGTCGTTTGAACCTGAAGAGGGCAATACGTCGTCATATCCAAACTCAATCGCTTCTGGTTCTGCCGGTGCGATCTCCGAAATTTCCGGCTCCATCGGCGCGTTCCGCACGGCGACCTGTGATGGCTCGAGATCAGAAGCATTAAATCCATTTAAGAACCAGCCGCTGATTCCAAGGCCTACCATCACAGCCGCAGCGGTAGCCCAACGCCTGAGTGGAATGGTCGATTGAGAGGAGGCGACCGGTTGGTCATGGGCCACGGCGCCCAGAGCCATCGCTTCGATCAGCTGCTGACGAAGGGCTTGATTGGGGGGGGGAAGTTGAGCGGCAACCGATTCGCGCGCCGCAGAAGCGACTTCCACGATAGATTGTTGATCTGCGTCGAGCGTACGCGGATGTTGGGATTTGTTCAGCGATTGAAGCAATTCGATCGTTTGGTCGATTTGCTGCTGGGATTCTTGTTCTGAGTTAGGGCGCGGTTGATTGTTCATGATTTCGATTCCTGTACTTTGACTGGAGACTTGTGGAGGTTCGACGAAACGGGTGAGGTTTCGGTCGAGGACGTTTCGACCTGGCCGGTCGCGCGAGCCAGCCAAGTCGATAATTTTGGATCCTTCCGGAGTCGTTTGATTGATCGGTGCAAATGGACTCGGACCGTGCCGGCGTCTCGATCGAGCACCTCGGCAATTTCTCGGGTGTTGAAACCGTGACTCCACAGTTCCATCACGTCTCGTTGGGCTTCGGGCAGCAGTAAAATCTGCTGCTGGATCTGGTCGAGGAATTCTTGCCGTTGAAGCCGTTCGGCGGGATCGTGGGCCGTCTGATCGACTGGATCGAAGTCTGACTTAAGCGGTTTGGCTTGCCGCGCCTTTCGCCTGAGGTCATCCAAGACCCAGTTTCGACAGACGGTGTACAGCCACGGCCCAACTTTGTGGCCGACATTCTCCACCGGTTGTTGGACCAGTTTCATAAACGTTTGCTGCACAGCGTCCCCGGCCGCGTGCAAATCGCCGCCGTACAACCGCGACGCATACAGTGTCAGCGCCGGTTCGTAGCGATCAAACGCGGCTAGGACGAATGTTTGCTGGTCGACCGCCGCTTTGTGAGGGTGGGTGTCGTGTTTGGGCATCGCTTCCCCGATTAATAATCAGTTGGTTCGCGAGTTTCACGTATCATGGGCCGGTTCTGTTACAGCAGATCCAAGAAATATCCTAATTTCTTTTCGAATCTGGCGATTCTTATGCTGTAAGCAAGGCTGGCCAACACTCAATGGTAGTCATTTTAGTCCGGAGGACGATACAAGAAATGCCGGTGACTGACGCCACCGGAAGAGTATTTAACGCCCTCCGGGCTGAAGTGATCCGATGAATGACTTAAAAATTGTCGCCAACTGTTGATGAAGGTCGCCACTGAGCCAATGTAGTCCCCCTTTGACAGTCTACTGAAGAAAGGGATTCGTTTTTCTTTCAACCCCAATGGTCGACGGTGCAGAATGGCCGCAGATGAATTGGTAGTCATCATCAAGCGTCATTAGTTTTTGAGCGATACTGTCCAGCAACTGCTGATGATTGCCACCGGGTAGATCTGTGCGGCCGATCGAACCCTGAAACAGCACGTCTCCCATTAAAATTATTTTGTTGGCGTGGTTAATGAAAACCACATGTCCGGGCGCGTGGCCAGGACAGTGCCTGACTTCAAATTCGTGCGATCCAATAGAAACCGATTCGCCTTCATCCAACCAACGATCGGGCGTTGCATTGGTAAAGCCTGTCAGCCCGTATCCGGACGCCGATAGTTCAATGTTGTCCAGCAATAGTTTGTCTGCTTTATGTGGCCCAACGATGTCGACATTGAAATGTGCCTTGGCCGCGGTCGCTGCACCGGCGTGGTCGAGATGGCCATGGGTCAACCAAATGGCTTCAACGGTGACGCCCAGTTCTTGCGTCTTGGCGATCAATTTCTCCAGTTCCCCGCCGGGGTCGACGATCACACTTTTATTGGTTTCATCGTCAAAGACGATGCAGCAGTTTTGTTGAAAGTCAGTTACCGGAACGATCGTGATTTTGAGCATGGAAATAGCGCGTGATGGGGAAGTTGAGCAATGTTGATCGACGATGATCGTGGGCTGAGGTGCATCGAACAGTATTTAGTATCAACGTTATTCTGTCGATAGTACTGACAACCATCCGCACTCCTTTCTCCCGCAAATTCGGACAGCCCTCTTAGTGGTCACATTTGATAGGAGTGGACGAGGAAGCTTTGTAGGTAATACTGAGGCTGTCGCGCGCCGGCGCTTTTTCGGAGACCGAAAGGCTACAGTCATGGTGGGGAGCGACCTCTGCTGGAGATGAGAACTCGGCGGCGAGTGTGGCAGTTAAAACAATTTCCAAAACGGTGCAAAGGCACCGAGTTCCAAAAAATATGGAGTGCGGTACTCCCGTACCGCTTTGGAATATTTCAACCACCCATCAGTCAGGACGATAGACTTGGGGAGTCGTTTTCAATGTTTCCAGCATTGCGAAGTAAGACTGCTTGGGTGAAATTGGACACTCCTTGACGCACCAAAACGGAGTCGGATGCGTGTAAGTGCCCGGTTCGATGTTGTAAATTTTCCGGTCCGTCTTATGCAGCCAAGAGTAATCATCCACGAAATCCCAGAACATATAAGCTTTCACCGCGGTTGTTCCAACGCAATCTTCAGTGTTTGCTCAAAGAATCGCTTCTGCCTCTGTCGCTGTTGTTCGTTGGCGGCTGAGCAAAATGCCGAACAAAATGCGGCGGTGGTGATCAAAAAGACCAAAAGCGAAAAGGCCGTCGGCAAGGAGAATCTTTCATCGGAAACTATCAACGGCATGCGGAATCCAATTCATGAGGGAGGAAAAAGCAATCCCCGACTCGTACTCAATCGGAAAGTGCTGGCTAAGTTTTAAACCCAACCGGATCGAAATCAAACCACATCCGTAATTGCCGAAAAAAATCCAATTTCCCCTGCCTCTATGCGATGGTTGCACGAACAGTTTCGCAGCGGACACTTTAGAAATTTACCCGTCCAATCAACTACAGTTGGAAGGTGGGTAAGCGTTGCGAATGTATCGGGCCGAAGAAAACCAAGTTCAAGTTAATCACACACAAACGAAAAATCAGCGCGTGAAAGACTATAATCTGAAAGGTACAAAGGGTGTTGGCAGCCGGTAACGCGAATCGGCCTTCTGCCCTTTATTCCCTCTCTGGGCGACAGGCAATGCGAATCCTCAACTTCATTCTACTGGCTACAGTGCTCACGTCTTTTCCAGCTCCGCAGATATGCGCGGAAACAATCCAAGTTCGCGCCAACGCGACCGTGCGAGATTTCAAGGATGACCTGGGCGTTACGGGCAATTGTGCGAAAGTTGGTGACCCCGTCGTTATTCTATTAACCTACGATAATTCTGTAGCAAATAGTTCCAGCAGCCCAGAGACGGGGCACTACGACTTTAAATCCCGCCTGGGTTCATTCTCAATTTCCGTTGGCGACCACGCCTGGACGCATGACTTTGGTGTCGGCGATTTGAAAGCGCGCGTCTTCAATGATTATGAGCCCCCGTCTCCACCCCACGATCGGTTCGACGTTTCGGGACGCGGTGTTTTGGAGGATACGTTTCCATTTGCTCAAGCCGGATTGAACTACTTTAATCTTCAGTTGATCGATAAAGATGGGAGCATGCTTGACTCTCTAGGATTGCCTGATGATCAAACGCAAATCGACGTGGCTTCCTTAAAATTCGCCAACGGCGTTGTGCAGGCTCGAGATACAGATTCAAAAATCATTTGGAGCTTCCAGTACTACGTTGACGACATCAACATCACGCGCGTTATCGAACCAGAGACTTCGCTCCTGGTAAGTATTGCAACTCTTGTCTTTATCGCGTTTGTTTTTTGTGCCGTATTCCTCTTGGCTGTCGCCTGCGTCGCACATTTGATTCCCAAAAAGATTGAACAAGAGGACGTGTCCGGCAATGGGCCGCACGACGGCGAAGAGAAATAGTACCCGTGTCAATCAAACGTTAACTTCGAAGAACCGCGCGTCGCCGTTTTGGTGTAAAATTTCAGTTCCGAGCAGACTCGGTGGAGAGCTCTTGGTGGATGAAAACTCAAAAATTCAAAAGGTAAAAATGATGAATCTGCTTCCATTGCGTTTTATTTTCACGTCCCTGGCCGTTCTTGTTTCACTGTTGTCGGTCTCGACTTCCGATGTTGTGGCTCAGGAGAAAAACGTCGATCGTGTTGCGGGCACGCGGCAATCAACGGTCGTTTTGTTTGACGGAAAATCGTTGGACCAATTTCGCGGTTATCAAAAGGAAGAGATTGGCGCAGGTTGGAAGGTGGAAGACGGAATGTTGCACTTCGACGGTACTAAGGGAAGTGGCGACATCGTCACCAAGCAGGAGTTTGAGAACTTTGTGCTGAAGTTTGAATGGAAAATCTCAGAAGGCGGCAACAGTGGCGTGATGTACCGCGTTTCACTGGGAGACAAAAGATCCTACCTTAGTGGGCCCGAGTATCAGGTGCTTGACGATGCCAAACACCGCGACGGCAAAAACCCATCGACATCCGCTGGAGCGCTGTATGCCTTGTACGTTCCCCAAAATAAGACTCTCAATCCCGTCGGCCAATGGAACAAGTCCAAAATCGTTTTGAACGGGAACAAAGTTGAGCATTGGTTAAACGGTACCAAAGTCGTTGACGCGGAAATAGGTAGCGCGGACTGGAAGGAAAAAGTCGAAGCCAGCAAATTTAAAACGTGGGAGAAGTTCGGTAAGAACTCCAAAGGGCACCTCTGTTTCCAAGACCACGGCGACAAAGTTTGGTACCGCTCAATCACGGTCGATGTTTTGAACGATTAATTCTCTGGTTTCGGGAGTAATATTCTTAGTGGAACTGACAATGCTCGACTCAAACATAACTCTGCGGATACGTGGCGAAGGGTTATTGCCAAATTAGATCAGTGTGCAATTGGGAGCCGAACCAAGTTTCAGCCAAGCGGTGGGTGATGAAATTGCCAATCATGGTTCGGGACCACCAATTGCTTCTACCGGGGTGTGGATACTTGCTGGCGGCGACCAGCGAGACAGATCGCTTTTAGAACTTGATTCCCAAATACGCAATCTTCTATCGCGACTGACTGATGATCTTAAGGTGTGGGACGAAATATCGAGATTGTTTTCTGCCGGATTGTATTTCACACTACCTCCCCAGGAAGCCGACGTTCGTTGCGTGCTTTCACCTGATACGCTCAGCATGGTTGGCGACCGCAAACTAGAAATTGGCTTTCGTGTACACAGCAATGTTGAGAGCAGTTTGTGGGGCGAGCGTGCCTCATGCCGCGTTGCGGGGTGACCAAATTTTGCACACGGAGTCGCGGGCGCGCGGCTTGGTGAACATAACCGCTATTTCACCTAGT
>CALDEW010000213.1 GCA_937942355.1 uncultured Pirellulaceae bacterium
TGATCTATTTCGTCGCGGGGCTAGGATGGGGAGTTGCCGGCGTTGTTTTAGGTGAATTGACCAGTTACAGCCTCTTTGTTGTGTTTTCAGCGTTTGTTCTCTTCAGGAGAGCGATGCCACAGCTGAGCAAGGTTAACTGGCGGGAAATCTTTAAATATTGTTTACCCGTGCTGCCGCATGCTTTTTTTATGGGGGCATTGATGGGCGCTGACCGCCTGATTCTCAAACAATTTGTAGAAACTTCAGAAATCGGGATCTACAACATTGGGTTTGTGCTGGCGGCTTCGCTGTCGATCGTCGTCCAGTCCATGAGGGCCGCTTGGCTGCCGGCCTACTTCAGAAACGCGAAATCCGCCGATAGCCACCGGCAGTTTGGCAAAATCGCCTCTATTTACTTCGTAGCCACGTTTTTTGCGGCCCTGTGCGGAATTTTCTTTGCCCCTGAAATTGTTTCAATTTTCAGCTCTTCGACGAGTGTCTCGTATACCCAATCGGCGCGTGTGATGCAGTTTATTTTGCTGGGTTTTGTGTCCATGGCTGTCTTTTTGGCGGTCAATCAACCCTTGTTTTACGAGCGCAAAACAGGCATGCTTTCAATGATTTCGGGCACTGGTTTATTGGTAAATATTGGAGTTAACTTCGCTCTGATTCCGATAATCGGAATTTGGGGCGCCGTGATGGCCAATATCTCTGCCTATTCGGTGATGGCGATTTCGACGCTTGTCGTGACGAAGAAGATATATAACATCCAATGGGAAACCCAAGCGATGCTGCAATCAGCAGCTGTTTTCTTGGCGTTCGGTGCAATGGCTTGGTGCCTCCCAGCGGAAACTATTTTCTGGCTGATTCCACTTAAGATAATCGCGATAATGGCTTTTGTTGCTTTGGTGCTTTTCCGCGTAAAAATATCTCCAGGTTCACTTATAAAACTCGAATCAAGATTCACTTGGTCCCGATTTTGGGCCGGCAAATCTTTGTTTCGAACTTTGACATAAAGTTACATGCAAAACATCGAACAACCTGACAGCCGCTGGCCAATCGAGTTTTATAAGATGGTGATCTTGGCCGCCGCATTGGCGTGCTTGGTTCTCACCTTCGTGGTAGCTCAGAACGAGAAAGAATTCATTATCTCGTTGCTAGGGACGATGTGTCTTGTTGTGATTTCGATTCCGCTGTTCGCTCAAAAACCGATCAGCGTCTTCGAACCGATCGTATTGGTAAGCCTGTTGGTGCTCATTGGTACTCCGGTCAAACTGATATATATCTTCTGGGTGCGCCACAACGATCCCTACATCGCCGAGCATGTCCTACTCCACCAAGAACCAGAGGTGTTCCTAAAGGGAGCCTATGTTTTATTGATTGGGTATTCTCTGTTTGTCTTCGGATACATGATTCGGTTTCCTCGCACGGCGCTGGATTGGATATTCCTCCCGCGCGTTGTTCAGTGGAACGGCCGGCGTTTGCAGATCGTTCTCTTCATTGTCGGTACAATTGCCATCTTGAGCTTTGCCGCTTTCGTCGTTACTTCGGGGGTGAGCTTCAGTAGTTTGACTTCGCTCTCGCAGAAACGATTTTTGGATGCCCGAGCCGAGGGTGCCGAACGGATGCACAGCACATCATATCTGTTCTGTCGAGGTGCCGCGTTTTCGAAGTTCATCGTTTACTTTTGCCTGCTTTGGATAATTCAACGCAAGAAGTCATTCCTATCGTTGGTCGGTCTGGTGATGGTCATGGCGATGTTGCAATCGATCTCTCTGGCGGTGGTGCTCAATAGTCGCGCTGGCGTTGCTCTCATACTGCTGGATTGTGCTGTGATTTGTTACTACATGTTTCGGCGTGTTAGTGTCAAGTTGATGCTCGGTTCGCTGACCGTTGCCACGCTGTTGATGATTGCGATGCTCTTTGCTCGGGGGCAACGTAACGAAGTGAATATTAACTCCATGGGGATGCTCTTTCAGAAGACGCTCAGTGGACGAAATATGCTGGACATCTCAAAGTGTTGTCATATTATCAACGGCGTGCCCCGAAAAATGGGTTACCGAAAAGGCGAAATGTTATACGCCTGGATGGCTGCTCCAATTCCCCGGCAGTACTGGCCCGACAAACCGCTTTGGGCCAACCAAGGTTTGACCGTCAATCAAAAGATCTTTGGCTATCGAGGCAGTCTCTCGGGAGTTCCTCCTGGTTTGATTGGCGAACTCCACTGGAACTTTGGAATCGGCGGTGTGTGGGTAGGCTTGTTTTGCGCCGGCCTTTTGTTTCGTCAGATATTTCTTTCGTTCTACCCACATCGGTACAATCCAACTAGTATCTTGATTTACACGATGATCGCCACGCGTTTCGTCATCTTTTCATTGGGAAATGACCTCGGCACCGGCATCGTCAAAGCAGGGCTTGATCTCGCCCCCATTTACATGATTCTTTTGTTCGTAGGCATGGTGCGAGGACCGGCTCAAGCCACCTCTGATTCCGCCGAAATGAGCCAAGAGAATACCTTCCCCCAAATTCACCGACCACTCGAGTTGACACAATGATTGCTAGAACGATCCACCGCGCGCGCGGACTTAAACGCCTTATCATGTGGCACGGTCTTTCCGGGACACTGCCCATCTACTTGGTTCCAGAGTATCCAAAATCCGGTGGCACTTGGTTCAGCCAAATGCTGTCGGACTGTTTGGAGTTGCCGTTTCCGCGCAACTCGACTCCGGCGAAGATACAGCCATGTATCCTCTCAGGCCATCATCTCTACAGCCCACGATTCAAGAACGTCACTGTCGTGATTCGTGATGGACGTGACATCATGGTCTCCGCCTACTATTACATGCTCAATAAGAATGAGATCAACAAGCAGTTCGGTGTTGATCATTATCGTAAGCATTTGGTCTTCGATGACTACGATGATATTCGCGGAAACATGCCTCGATTTATTGAACAGCTTTTTGACACCCATGTCAAAGAAACCTTTCACTTTAGTTGGTCGCAGTTTATTGATGATTGGTTGTGCCATGACGTAGCGGTTGTTAAGTACGAAGACCTGCTAACCAACGCCGCTCAAATTCTCGTCGACACAACGCATCGGCTGACCGGCAAAGATCTAGGCATCGATCGCGCCAACGAAATTGTTGAGAACTACAGTTTCAAAAAGCTCAGTGGACGGAAACAGGGACAAGAGAACAAAAAGTCCTTCG